>JACCWJ010000009.1 GCA_013697705.1 Gammaproteobacteria bacterium
CTCTCGCAAGCTCGAGTTACCCACATACCCACATACCCACAGGCTCAACAAATATTTTATTAATTTTAAGAGGGTGATATCTCCTAAAATTTAATTGGTTGCTGGTCTAGACATGGGGGTCACTTAAATTGAGGACCATCCAGATCTCCAAGAGCTAATTCAAGCAGAACTGAAGCATTGCACGAGTTTAATATCTGCAATCAAGCTTTCTGAAGCGCCATCACAAGCAAAAATCAAAATACCTGAATTTCCTGAAGAATTAAAAAAGCAGATTGAATCAGAAGGCCATAAAGTTAAAACCATTTATAGTTTAATGGATAAAAGAAAAGGTATTGGCTACTCCATTGAAATTGATCCTCAGATTCCGTCTAATGAGCGTAATAGTAAATGCGATGAAATAGAAGACGCTCTAAAGCGTATACCTCATCTATCTAGTAATGTGATCTACATTACAGAAAATATTAATTTAAAACCCGTCGAAGACGAAAATAATCAGCCTAAAATGTCATTCTAATAGAAGTGCACTTCTTGCTGATGTGGCAGAATACCTCAAAAATTCCCGGATTCCGCTACGCCGCATCCAGGATCTGTAGATGTAGTTGTGTATAAATTCCAAATGCGAAGATTTGACCCCTTGGGACAATAAATAAATTTTGATTTTACCGACCCGTATTATAAACTGAGAATCCTATGTAAATGGAATCCAATTTAAAGGACAGAGGTTTTTTAGCATGCCAGATAATATACCCGATTACCGACAATTACCACAAATCAAAGAAATGAATCCAGCCAAGTGTTTCTATGCAAACGCGCTCGCAGCACTACCAAACAATCGTCTTGCTATTGGAATGGGTACTCAGATTGAGCTGTATAATGTGCAAACGGGAAACCGTTTCCTTATATTAAAAGCGGATCAGGATCAGGATCATAATATTAGATGTCTCACTATGATTTCAGAGGACACTCTCGTCAGCGGTGGTGGCTCCTCAATTAAATTATGGAATATACAAAATGGTAATTGTATACGCACCTTAATTGGGCATTCTAATACTATTTACTCTGTTGTTGAGGTGGATAATCATACTTTGGCAAGTGCGAGCGAAGATAATACAATTAAGCTATGGGATCTTGAAACCGGAAAATGTATCGATACTTTGAACGGGCAATATAATAATGGGATCTCTTCTCTAGCTATGCTCTCAAATAATCTACTCGCCAGCGGTGGATTTAGTGATGGAATTAGACTATGGGATATCAGAAGTAGACGTTGTATAAAAAAAATTCCTAGTCACACTACGGTTCTCTCACTTACAAAACTACCAAATGGTACGTTCGCTGCAGGAACAAATGCAAAAAAAATTGATCTTTATGATATTCAAAGCGGAAACCATGTTCGTAGCTTACGGGGGAATTCTAATAGTATTGATTGCTTGATCGTATCAAGTGAAATTCTAGTAAGCAGCGGTAGAAATGGTATAAATGATCTGTGGGATATTAAGACAAATCAATGCCTCGGCAGTATATCTATTTTAACCCATCCTTCTCAAGAAACCATGATTGGTCGTGCTTGTCTTACAATGCTTTCAAATGGCATTTTTGCTACTGGTGGATCTGCATTCTATGCTATTAAACTTTGTGATATACAAAGCAAACAGATTGTTGGTTCCCTAGGATTGAAACATTTGAAAAGCATAACACAATCGCAAATGCTGTCAGATGGCATTCTTGCAACGGGAAGTTATGACACCACAATTAAGCTATGGAATATACAAACTGAAGAATGCATACATACTCTGATTGGACATTCCGCATACATCACCAACCTTGAATTAGTTTCTAGTGAAATTCTCGCCAGTAGTTGTAGGGACTATATAACTAAACTGTGGAACATCAAAACTGGGCAATGTATCTTTACATTCAAATATCAATCTGCACTCCCCCCCTCATCCATCAATTATTTTCGCACGAAACTGCTTTCTAATCGCTGGTTAGCTTGCGGAAGTTGGCACAGTGGGATAGATTTATGGGATATAAAGACCGGTCAGCATATGGGTACTTTGCAAGGAAATCCCAACTTTCTGCAAGAGTTTGCTGAACTCTCAAATGGAATTCTGATTAGTGAAGAACCTAAACCTAAAAATCAAATAATAGAGTTCTGGGATAATCAAAATGGTAAGTATATTCGTCGAACTCTTGATGGTTACCATTCTAATGGTATAAACTGCTTTACCATATTCCCCAACAATATTCTCGCAAGCGCAGCATACGACACAATTAAATTGTGGAATACTCAAACCGGAGAATGTAATTATTCTTTAAAAACAAATTTCCCTATCAACCACCTTATCGTACTATCTAACGAACTTTTAGCGTGTGTAGGAAAACATAAAGCCGTCATTGAAGTATGGAATATTCAGACATACCAATTAATCCAGACTTTGCAACTACCTCTGGATGATTCTCAGGAAAGCTATTTCCTTGAAGTTCTGTCGAATGGTACTTTTATTACTGCAAATGATTTTAACACTAATAAAAAGACCCTTAAAGTATGGGATATACACACAGGAAAATGCCTCTTAACAATTGGACAAGAGAATTGCAAAAAATTTAATCATGTCAAAATCTCATCAAATAATGTCAATATTATTGGGGTCAGCTATGTAGAGCAAGATGATACAAGAACTCTTAAATTATGGAATACACAAAGCGGCGAATGTGTACGAATTTTGAAAAATTTTGAAGATAATTATGAGTCCGAAATTAAAATATTTTCTCATGGTGTTATTGGGCATCGTTGCAGTAAGTCGAAAATACAATTGTGGGATAACACGGATAATCTTAATCGCACTTTGGAAGAGTTTGATTTCATTCATGACTTCTTTGAAGGGGCTAATGGGAATATTATCGTCATCGGAACTCGTTTTCTTAATATCAGAGTAAAAACCACCGAATTATACGATACAAAAACTGGAAAGCGTACAATTCTTGGGGAAGGACCTAGTATAAATTACGATGGAATGCTACCCAACGGTTCTATTATTCTCAGAGACTCAAAAACAATTAAGCTGTGGAATACCGAAACATTCCAATGTGTTACCTTGAATGATAATTCTCAAGGAAGAATTGCTATACTCCCCAACGGTAACTTTGTTATTCATCATCGCGATAATAGAAAAACAATAAAATTTTGGGATATCCAAACTAAAGAATGTATTTATACGTTGAATAATATCAATGATTTTAAGATATTATCTAACGATATTCTTGCGAGCTGGAACGATAATATTATTAGGTTTTGGGATATTAAAACTTGGCAGTGTACTAAATCATTAATTGCTCATTCAGACTTTGTCGAGGGCCTTGAGCTAAATAATGATACTCTAGCTAGTTGGGGAGATAGTAATATAATTAAACTATGGGACATTAAAACTTGGCAATGCATTCGCACCTTTGAACATGATAAGATTCAATCCGTAAAATTTGCTAATTCAACCCTAGCGAGTTTGAGCAACGACTCAATAAAGATATGGGATACACGGAAGGGCCTTTGTCGTCACGTTCTTACAATTGATGGTAGCCATATTAGTAAATTTAAAATGCTATCAGATGCTATCCTTATTACTTATACTACTGCACAAAAAAGGCTGGATCTGTGGAATGTCAAAACTGGGCAGTGTATTTACACTATAAAAGACTGCAATGCTTTCAATCAACTTGAATTCGATTATATCGAAATTGATCAAATGAATTTCGATGTTGTAAAACTTTTGCATTGGCCCAAGGTACAAAAAGAGGAGAAGAAACAACTAGATTTATTGCCCGCAGTTAAAACTGCATTAGATATGGGTCTGTATATGGCTACTTTTCATAATGATGGATTGGAAATTCAATACATACCGACATTGAAATCTCCTTCTATAACCAGTAAAGAGGCGCTTCGTGCATTGATAAATCAAATCCGTACTACCACCTTAGTAAGTGACATCCTGCGACCCCAAGATGATATTATTTTGATAAAAACTGAAAATTTTGAGGCCATGGATCAGCTACAAGAGCTTCTGGAATCAGCTGGCATTTTAACGTTGGCTAGCCCCACACCAAAACAATTTTAATATTCTTAGAATAATAAGCAAAAGGAGACTGCCGTGCCTGACACAAATCAAGTATTGAATAATAAATTACAAATTTATCGCAAAGTAATAGTACAAGAATTTATCCGAGAATTTACGTTTCTACTCGATGTGGTAGCAGGACGTGCCTCTGCTAAAGGAGATTTCACCGATAAGCTTATTGCTATTGTGAAATTTGGCACATCAAATTTATTGGGAAATATCAGCATTCCTGGTGTGAATGTGCTCGATTCAATAATTGAAATTGGCATAGAGGCGCTTAATGACAAACGTAAAGAAAGAAGCCTGGATCATTTAGATCAACAAGCGACAGAAATAGATAATGAACAACTACGCATTTTATTAGAATGCGTGGCGCTGGAAGCTAGCCGTCGTTATGAGTTTATACTTGACACCTATCTATCTGATAGCCCCTTTGAAGTAGTACCACTAGCAAAAACACAAGTCGAGAGGATGCTCGAGTATGTTATACGAACTAGTTTGCCACTTACTTATGATAATTTATTGACAGGTATAATAGCGGGCCGCTCGGGGGCTTATGTGACTGGTTTTACTAATACACGCTTAGAATCCAAAGATGATCCAAAACTCAAATTTACTGCTGATGGTCTGTGTGGTCGCCCCGCCTTTATGACAGCTAATAAACAATTTTATATATTAAATCCTGAAACATCACAACCTTTGCACAAGCGCCAATCTAATCCTAATATGGTTACCACACTAACTCAAAAATTTGATTATAAAAAAGAATCTCTATTTAATTATGGTTATACCAAATTCATTAAAAAGAAGAAAACAATACGTGGCCAGCCGATAATTTTAGAACCGAAATATGGTTATGTACTTGTACCTCTCTCCGTAGTACAACAATTTGGCTATGAAGTACAACCTCGATCTAGTTTAAGCTCACCATTAACCACAAAAATCGATCAGCATAATCCAACTATTCAAGTGGTTACTCGTCGGGAAATTGAAGAGTATTTACAACGCCACAAAACAAAAATGTCATTTAATGATTTCATTCGTCGAAGAACTCCAAATACAACATTCACATTATTTGAGCCAAATCAACAACAAGATTTGGATTTTTCCAAATTCGATTTTAGTAATGCAGACTTTAGCGATTGCATTTTGAATGGGATTATAATTAAAGGCTCACTGGAAAATTCTAAATTTCAAGAAAGTTATTTAATTGGGGCTGATTTAAGTGGCGTGACAAATGCCAATCACACCAATTTTATGGGCGCACACTTAGAATACTTGAAAGGAAATAATGCTAATTTAAATGGCGCGAATTTAACTCAGGCACAGTTGCATTATGCCAATTTACAAGAGTCCCAATTACGGAGAATTCAGCATTTGGGCGCTATATGGATTAATGCAAATCTAAAAGACGCATCCACAGATGACCTCTCTGAAATTGAACATGAACAACAAGAACAACAAAATGCTTTAAAAGTGCAACTAGAAGAGATGCTAACTGAAATTAAGGATCAGCGTGAAATTATAGCGGAAATTCAATTGTTGTATACGAAGCAAGAACAATATATACAAACAAGTAAAGATATGACCGATACTCAAACGGAGCAAGCTAAAAAACTGCAATCGCTACTCGGAAAACTTGTTCAAGAAAAGCAAAGTCGCATGACATTTGAACGCTACTGTCGAGCTGAATTTAATCAACTAAAAACTTATACGCAAGATATAAGCAAGGATGTTAGCAGTCATCAACAAGCCATCCAACAACTGGATCAACGCGTCCATCAACTTGAGCTGCTACTTAAAGAACAAGGCGCTCTCCTTCAAATGATGCTAAATATAATAAAGCCTAATGAAGCACAGGAACTATTAAAAAAATATTGTCCTACTTTATTTATCGAACAACAGCAGCAAGCAATTCGTGATCTTAAGCAAAAAATACAAGATCAATTAGACGAATCAACCTCCTCCCCCGAAGAACAGCAACAATTATCTGAAATTATTAATCAAGCAAAAAATCTGACAGACAAACTTACACAGACAAATTTTGATGAAAAAGAATTTTCTGAAGATTTAGATAGCCTAACTAATGAAGCCCATCGATATATAGACAATCAAACAAATAAATTAAATGAAACGTATCATCATTTACAAAAACTTGACTCGTGCATTAAACAATTGAAACAAAATGATACTCGTGAGAAATCTATCCCAGAACTACAGCCCCCAATATCTGACAATAACAATGTTCAACCCAGAGCTGCTGAAAAACAAGTGCTAACTAAATTTTTCCATTCAACCGCAACGCCTGAAATTTCTCCTAAAAGTTCTTTACTACTGTCAGCCGAATTATCAAACGCACTAAAATGGGGTAAATTTGAGATTACCCTTCTGCAGAGCAATGAAAAAGGTCTTTTGATATGTTATAAGCAAACTGATTTAACAAAAACTAATTATTCCAAGACCGCACTAAACGGACTACGAGAAAATCTATACTCGAACAAAGCAGATTTAATCACTGGCGACACCTCAACAGAAGATACGTTGATTATTAAAAGCCAATACAGTTCAGATGTTCAAGATCTTAAGGAATACCTGGAAGAAAACGCAATCATCCTAAAGAACGTTGATTATGCACTCCAATAAATCCCATCACGGATATTTGCGTCAGAGATGATGAGATAGAGAGAGGAAATGGGGTCAAATCTTGAAAGTGACTGCCTACAACAATCAAGACTTGACCCTAGGCATAGGTTAAGGAGTAATTAGTAGAGACGATGAATCAGGAGACTTTCTAAAGCGTATACCTTAGGATCACTTATAATTTGAGACAAGCCTGGTATTTTTACAGTATACTTAAGTTATATTACATGAAAATTATTCGGAGCTATTCTACTCTTTTTATTAATCCATGAAAGACAAATCAAACTATAAGATATTGCAATGTTACAAAATTTTGAAGATGGTTTAGTGATTCTCCCCGGAACAGAAATAATCACAGACAGAAATTTTACTAATTTAGATTGGTCTGAGATAGAACATTTAGGGCTTACTTTCAAAAACTGTTATATATCTCATTCCAATTTTTCTGGCTGCAAGCTAGATAACATTACCCTTGAAAACTGTACTTTAATAAATTGCAATTTTGAAAAATCAAGTATCCAAGATAGTTATTTCCAAGATTGTCTTCTTTACGATAAAGATCAGCAAATTGGTTGTAACTTTAATTTAGCTTCGTTAAATGGCAGCAAGTTTGATCGGTGCGATATTTCAATGACCAATTTCAGACGAGCAAATTTATTTCAACTATCAATCAATGAATGCAAAGCACAAGGGTGTAACTTCGAATTTGCAAACTTTGCAAATATAGTAAGCCGAAATATTGTGTTTAGCTGTGCTCAACTCACGAAAACTGATTTCAAATATTCAAATTTTGAAGGTGTTTATCTAGAAAAATGTGATTTATCAGAAAGCAAATTCGCGTGTGTCAATTTTTCAAAAGCAAATCTAGAGGAAGCAGACCTTACTCTTACTGAGTTCGCACCTAGCGAATACGATGGCTTATCAATATTTAAAGCGGATATGAGAAATGCTGACATTCGAAATATTGATATTCAAAAATTAGATTTTTCGGGAGTCAAAATTTCTGAATGGCAACAAGATGTATTTATTGAAGGGCTAGGACTAATTGTTTGCTAATAAATCTAGTCAAATTGTTTATGCTCGGAATTCCCCCCAGATAAATCCTGTATGTTTTACCATGATGTCACAAGGCCTATTCCGCTTGTAAAATTATAAGAGGACATTATTTTATGGTTGAGAAACTGAAGGAAAACCGCACTCTTATCTTCGCTGTACACATTACGTGTTTACCGTTTTAGTTAAAAATTTCGTTCCGAGGTAGCTAGTGCTCAGAACCCCGCATCTGAAACCCTATAACAGCACTTATTAAGTACTACTATTTCTTCATTCCAATTCTTATCAGCTCCTAAGACCCTCTAAATTTATTAAAAACTTATTGACTTACGATAATTTCTTATTATGATCTGCAACTCTTATTGATGATTTTTAAAGGAATACAATGAAAAAACAACTATTAGGCCTCACAACCCTTCTTTTATTTACCTATTCCCAATCAAATTGGGCGGCTTATTCTAAAAACCAGATAAATAATGACTCAGGAGTGTATATAGGCGCTCAAATAGGTGACAGTATTAATCACAGAGATAGTTTTCGTGGTACTAAAGACAAAGGAGGGGTCAGTCGATTCTTTGGAGGTGTAGATTTTAACAAATATTGGGGTTTGGAACTTGGTTATACCAGTCAACCTAATGTTGAATACAATTATGTGTCACGTTGGAGTGAAACAAATCCTCACGGAACATTAAAAAGCTCTTCGGTGGAAGCGCTCGGCAAGTTTACTGTCCCTATGTATAAAAAGTTAAGTTTAATTACTAAGCTCGGAGTCTCTTATAATAGAGAAGATGATGGTGTAATTAATGAATACTCTGATAGTCCCCTCCCTGCTGGTGCACCCGGTTTCTCCACAAAAGTGGATGAAAAGAGGTACGTCAGAAAAACTATCGCGCCTGCTGCGGGTTTAGGGTTAAGCTATTCATTAACTAAAAATTGTAGTGCTGAGATTAGTTATCTTAATAATCATGTTGGTTCAACTTCGGGCAATTATCTTCTCGGCTTCACTTATAAATTTAGATAGATCTTTAAAAGGTGAGTTTATTGATTGTTGATGCTTACCAGTGAATGTAATATTACTACTAGCAGGTTGTCAGAATAAAATGCCAATGATTGGCAACTTGCCCTACAAAGCAAGCCCACTCAAATTAGATCACACATGGAGCTAGCCAATAATGCCAAGAGGAAAGCAACTTAATGTCACAACTCCAAAATGGCGCAAAGCCATCGGAAGTTATCAGGAAAAAGAATTTAAAAAAATAAACGAATCAATAAATATAATAACCGACCCATCTTCCTCTAGAGCAGGAAATGTGAAAGAAACATATCCTGAACTATACAGGCAATTCAACCAAGGCGAATGTCAATTTTATAGAAATGGATTAATAATAACTCAGATTAAACCTGGCCTGCTTACTACATTTTTAATTTTTAGCATACTAACAAGAATGGCGCTAGCTGATGGAAATGTTGTAGAGATACAACAAGTACAAAACTCTGATTTAAGAAGTGATAAATTAGATTATCATACTCCACCCTCTTATGCTTATACACCGGATGGAATGTGGCCGAAGCAGCAATCTAGTTTTACATTTTATCACTCAGCCAGTGACCCTCTAATGAAACCATATTTAGAAGATCCTGAATTACTTAAACTAGTTGAACAAGCTACTATCGTATACACACCAATTGACTATGCAAATTTTAAAATATCAGAAGGAGATTATGTAAAAGTCTGTAATGATATGATAAAAATGATTCGAATTAACCTGGCTTATGTTTTAAATACACAGCTTTTAAAACAGTTACTCAAGGAACACGGCATCAAAATAACTATAGTACACCCTTTTTTTATAGGTTATAACCAGGGTGTTTATGATTACCACACAAACACGATTCTAATAGCTTGGGATCAGTATTTCTCTAATTCAGAAATTAGAAATGTCTTGAAAAATGAAATTCATCACATGGCGGTCTGCATAAGAAATGGCGGTAGAACAGAAACATGTATAACGCCTCCCACATTTAAAAAACTAAACAAAATTATTGCACGAGGTAATAAAAAAATTAATGAGTATGCTGAGCTGTTTCGTTTAGGTCATCAATTAAAAGATTTAGAAGCAATAATCGATCAGTATGAACCCATGCTCTTTCAACTACCTGTAACAGTTTACGACTATAACATGCTAATGGAAACAACAAGCGCTAAAATCCTCGAAGACGGACGCATATTCGTTCCTAAAGGGGAAGCACCCATGGCCGGAGAAGGACATTATGATAAAACGTTAGTAAATAATGATTTTTATATAAAGCTATGCCAGGTAGATTCAGACAATATAATTTATAAAATATGTTTTGCGAAAGATAGTAGCGTTAATTCAAAAATGACAGCTTTCTTCATAGATTGGGACATCCGACAATTTCATTATGTAGATGGCTATGGCGATTCCAGTTTTTTCAAAACAAATTTAAATAATAGAGTGAGTGAGTTTGCTAGTGATTTGGAAGAGTTACCCAAAGGGCTTAAGGAACTTTTTTACCCTAAGTTTTGCGAAATATTTTCACAGTTCCATAATGTGGACGATTATTGTTCAAGACCCGCAGTGCCATTTGAGACTGAACTTCCAGAAGAAATAGTGCACTCCACTTAATTATTCCCTATTTCTCAATTAGTCCGCGACATACCCTTCCAGGCGGTCCGCGATATACTCTTACCTGTCGTCCGCGAATATACCCTTCCACGTCGTCCCGCGACTTGATCGCGGGATCCAGCCTCGGACGTGGAT
>JACCWJ010000010.1 GCA_013697705.1 Gammaproteobacteria bacterium
TGTGATTGATCATCATGTCGGAGAGTTGTTGCGTTACTGCTAAAGTGGCTCGTCGTAGATATTCTTTGGCGAGCGGCGTTAATTTTGTGACATGACTAAAACCCATGTTAACGCCATTCCCTACACCGGTGCTAACGCCGACCATCGCCGCTTCACCCCAGGAGATCCCTGACTGCGCATGCAGCCCCACCAATAACTCTTGACCGGCTGCATCCGCCATCGCAGCCATAACACCGCTTAATACTACGGTGGCTGAACCCAGGATACTACCGCCCATCGCACCAAATAGGAGCGGCACTAATGCCTCAGCCAGTATCGGGGCCACTATGTTAGCGGCCGCTACTGCTAAGCCGGCGATCACCGCTTTACCAAAAAACACCATCGGGTTCGGGTGCAGCTTCAGTTCCGGGGTTTTGAGATGCGGGTAAATGGCGCCTATTATTTTCTGAGTAAATTGGTAATACGGCGTGTACATAAACGCTTGGTTTTTCGTTGGCAGTGGTGCTGGAATGTGAAGTCCCGGATAGCCCGCGAATAAACTACTACTATCGACTAACACATTGGCTTGCGCGATTTGATCGCTGTAACTTTCACTGCCGGTCATCTTCCTCGCAAGACTACTTGATGTATCATTTTGCACCACGCTCACATTTTGTCTTGCAATGCCAGGGGCCGTAATGATTAAGTTTAAGGTGCGAGTACACCTGAGACTACATCTTTCCCATATGCTGATGTGACCCTTCGATACTTCACTATCAAACCACTTCAAAGTTGCCTTTTAAAAGTTTTACCGCTTCTTTAATATTACGGATCATCTGTATTTTTTCATTTTTACTTAATTCATCAATGTCAGACGCACATATATATAATTTTCTTTTCTTTGGATCATAAGTTATGTCAATCTTAATTATTTTATTCTCCTCTTTATATTCAAGTAGTTCGGGTCCCACGATTTGGATAGAAAAACCATTCTCACTTTCAACCCCTCCTTCATTAATTTTTCTTAACATATTTGTCTCCTCAAGGTCTTACAAAAAACATTCATAATTACAATCATCAAAGAACTCATCAGGGTAAAATGTGCTGTGGGCGTACGCCGATAGAAACATTGCTTGATGGGAAAAAATTTGGAAGGAAAAAGTTGAAAATCTCAACTTGAACTGACAGTAAATCCATAACTGCAAAATGGGTAACTGTCAGATCGGGTCTAAACTTCTATACCGATATTGAGTTCGTTTTAACCAAACTTTAGAAAGTACTAGCTACTTAAAGAACAGGATTTAATTAAACTCCCGATGTGGTATTGATATATTGCAGCCTTCATTCTTTCATTTGCTCGATTCGCTCTTTTGGACCATATCTCCAAATAAAAAATCAGAAAAACAACCATAACCTGCATTTAAAATTCGAACTATTTTGTAGGAAATTTATCATTTCGAGAAATGCGCACTTTCTTCCAACTTGGCATTCAATATTTTAGCCCTTTCATGAGTTAACTGCTCAGTAAGATATGGATTTGCTAACTCGTAGAGTACTTGATCTATTAAGTTGATATGAGTTTTTTCTCTGCCTATATCTTCGCGACTCTCAATTGCATTAGCCCAGTTTTCAATCTCAGTTCCAGTTATCCTTCCTTCTATATAATTATTTAAAGCATTAAGAATTTGTTGCTTCGTTAAAGTTACTAACTCATTATCAGAATCCCAGTTGAATTTATTTAATTCGTCCATAATGACATCCACTGATCCTTTCAGGTTAATAAGTTTCTCTAGCAATGAGGTTCTGGTCATATCTTTCTCCTAGTATGGTCTTGGCTCAAAGTTAATATCAGGCTCAGGGTAAATTTTTGGCTCCGCGGGAAATTTTGGAGTAACGTGAACTATTTCACCCTTTGGTCCAAAAGTAGTTTTGGTATATAGAATTGTATTCCCATCTATATCGATTTGCTTTTCATACCTAGCAAAAGACCCTGGGATATTTGCTGCAGGTGAATCTCCTTGAAACACTTTCCCACCATTTAGAAAGTCTCTAACTCGAATATTTTCAGAATTCTGGGGGAGCTTATCAATAAATCGTTTGAGATTTTTTGCTTGAGCTGCGCCCATTGAATGCAAGGCTTCATCTGCCCCCCTCCATGCGGCCTCTTTCTCTATTATTTCAATTGTACCAGCAACCCCCAATCCTCCTAGAGCCATCTTAGACCCAAACAACTTACTAATACTCGCTCCAACACCTGAACCTAAGGGTAAGGCAGACAATTCACCCAACGTCTTTGCACGACTAATGGAATCACCATGAACGAAGTGATCCCAACCGTTCTCTACTCCATGAATCATATTCTGTACATTCTGCATGGGATGTATCCCATTATAAAAATTCATAGCTAATCCCACCGCAAGAGCGGTAGGATTATTCATTGCATAATCCAGGGCATATAAAGGCGCGAGTAAACCTGAGACTACTCCTTCTCCATACGCCTCTGCAATTTTTCCTACGCTGGCATTTGAATTTACTGAAGAGGGTTGTTGCCACCGCTCCCTCGACCTACTCTGCGCCGCCTGATACCGCTGCATTAAATTCCCTTCATTCGGCAGCTTTGGATCCTTCGGATAAATGGAATTATTAAACTCCACTGCTGCATTTCTTTCCCAGCCAGGCTCAAATACATCATTTATATTCCCCCAGTTCTTCTTCGGCGCGGTGGATTGATACGGTTTCTTGATCCCCTGCTCATGATTTGTCTTTCGGGATAAATCATCCAGCT
>JACCWJ010000011.1 GCA_013697705.1 Gammaproteobacteria bacterium
GCGGGATCCAGATCCGAGGCTGGATCCCGCGAATAAATCGCGGGACGACGTGGGGGAGTGGGTTACGGTACAACGTAAGTAGAACCAATTTTTGTCCAGTAGAAAGGAAAGTTTTACTATTTTCAGAGGGTTAAGGATTCTTTAAGTTTCATTTGATATCTTTATATTAAGAACGTAAGTTTTTAAATTAAGGTGAATTTCATGACTAAAGATATCTTGGAAATGACTAAGGGCATGCAGCTTGAAGTGGCGCAGCGATTCACTAATTTTCTTCTAACCGCTTTAAAATCTCTCAGCTCTTTAGCTGAAAAAGCGTTAGCCAGATCGCGTCAAAGCGAAGATATCAATACGGTCAAGTTATCCGCTGTAGGCAGGCCCCCGTTTGTCTCCCCTAAGGGATTACCCCAAGATTTACAACTTAGTAGAGAACAAAAGTTGCTAGATGTTTCTGACGAGTCCCCCCAACCACGTCCTCGCTAAACCCTTGTCTTAGAACTAGAAGATTAGCGCTTTATCCGCTATGATTTACATCCTTTTACTGGAAGGAGTAAATCCCTTGCGAAAAATTATACATAGCCTGTTATTGACCTTATTAATTACGACTTCGGGCATGGCATATTCAAGTTGGCATATTTATGGCCCTACCCTTGAAAATGAGCATCTCTATCGAATTGCTCTTCGAGTAAGACCTGCTCCTGTGTTCAGTGTGCAGCAAATGATGGTAGCGTTGCTGGATGCAAACCCGTCTGCTTTTAATCACCACAATATTAATGGGTTGAAGTCAGGGTATCAGTTACGTATTCCCGGCCCTCAAGAAGTCGCAAGAATTAGTCACCTGAATGCCGTGCATATTGTTAATCAACAAAACAGAGAATGGTTGGGAAATTACCCGAAATCGTCACATGTTGCTGCGAAAGTTACAAAGTCGGCGCATCTTAAGCATGCTCGCCATGAAGCAGCCATTCATCCCGTTGCCGCTTTAACACCGGAAAAACCAGAACCCAAACACATAAAAAAAGCTCCCGAAGCAACTGCGAGTTCTTTAATAGAAATAGCAAATGGGCAACAAGCATCAAACGCATCGCTGCCAGCTCCAACTGCAGCAGTGACCCCAACAGAAAGTAAAGTCCAGGAAACTGCGAGTACTAATGACAAAGTGACTGATGCTGCGGCCAGCGAAAAAATGGATAGCTTCATCGCAGAAACTAAAAAATATGAAGTAGAAACAAATACCCAGTTAGCTAATTTGCAACAACAAACCAGAACCTTACAAACCAGTGTTACCCAAGTTAATAAAGATCTTCAGACACTTACTTATCAATTTATTCAGTTGACTAACAAGACTAAAGCCAGTGGATCGAATTTACCTACCAAAATGATTATTGATGGACTGAAAAAAAATGCGATAGGATTATCTTTAGGGTTGCTAGCCTTGATACTTTTATCCTATTTACTCAAACGATCTTTTCGTCCCCGAGCCACAGCGACTGCCCGAAAAGACGAGTACGATTATATGGGAAGTAAGGAAAGTATTCCGAGTAAACTTGATTTGGCCAGTGCCTATATTGATATGGGAGACTATTCAGCAGCTGAAGTAGCTCTTAAAGAAGTCTTGGCTAAAGGCAATGAAGAACAAAAAAAAGGCGCGCGGGATCTGCTAGGTAAGATGAATCAGAGATAATGAGAATTGCATTAGGAGTCGAATATAATGGCTCAGGATTTCATGGTTGGCAGATTCAAGAAAATTTAATAACGCTCCAAAGAACGTTAGAGAATGCTCTTTCAAAAGTGGCTGCTGAATCTGTCACAGTGATTTGTGCTGGGAGAACCGACGCGGGGGTGCATGCCACTAATCAAGTCGTGCACTTTGAAACAAGTGCAGAACGCGATCTCAGGGCTTGGATTCAAGGTACTAATAGCTACTTACCACGTAGCATAAGTGTCAAATGGGCTCAAGTTGTGGATGAGGCTTTCAGTGCTCGATTTTCGGCAATTTCTCGGCGTTATCAATATTTTATTTATAATAATGATGTTCGTTCAAGTTTGTATTCTTCAATGACTACCTGGGTGCGTCGTTCACTGGATGAAACCCAAATGGACGCTGCCTCCAAATTTTTAATTGGAGAACATGATTTTTCTTCTTTCAGAAGCGCAGATTGCCAGTCGCGTACGCCCAAGAGGCATGTATTTGCGGTAAATGTCTCGCGACGCAATGAACTTGTCATCCTTGATATTATTGCAAATAGTTTCTTACATCATATGGTCAGGAATATCGCGGGAGTACTCATTGAAATTGGAGAAGGCAGAAAAGAAACCGAATGGTGCAAAGAACTGATTAGCGTGAAAAATAGAAGCCTAGCAAGCAAAACAGCGCCGCCTTTTGGGCTTTATTTAACGGGTGTGCGCTATCCTGATCATTATGCGCTTCCTTGTGATTTTAGAAGTCCTTTCTTTAATGGATAATATCTTGATAAAATCCAAGCAAATAGAATAGGGTTGAACGATGCAAACAATTTTATTTACGGGGGGCGGGAGTGCCGGCCACGTAACGCCAAACATTGCGCTAATCAATAAATTTCTTGCTGCGGGTTGGAATGTTGCTTATGCAGGTTCTAAAAGAGGTATTGAGAAAGATATTATTCAACACCTTAAAGTTTCCTATTACAGTATTGCGGCCGGTAAGTTAAGAAGATATTTCAGCTGGCGAACGTTCACTGAGCCTTTTGTGATATTAATAGGGATTATTCAAGCATTTTTCCTCTGTCGTAAATTAAAACCCAATATTATATTCTCCAAAGGAGGCTTTGTAGCGTTTCCCATTGTGGTTGGCGCCTGGCTCAATCGCATACCCGTGGTAATTCATGAATCGGATTTGACGCCTGGATTAGCCAATAAATTAAGCTTCCCCTTTGCCAGTAAGATTTGTGTCACTTTTGAAGAAGGCGCTGCACACATTACTTCACGTAATATTGTGGTGACCGGCACACCTATACGAGACTCACTTCTGGAAGGTTTGCCAGAGCGGGGCAGAAATTTTTGTCAATTTGGCAGTGATCCTGTTTTATTAGTCTTAGGGGGAGGCCAGGGAGCCGCTATCATTAATCAAACCATTCGGACTATTTTGCCCAAATTGCTGAGCACTTATCAAATTGCGCATATTTGTGGTAAAGGAAAATTAGATAATAACTATAACAATGATCGTTATAGACAATTTGAATATTTAAATGATGAGCTTGCTGATCTTTTTGCCTGTTCTGATTTGGTGATTTCAAGAGCGGGTGCTAATTCACTTTATGAACTACTCAAATTACGCAAACCTCATATTTTAATTCCCTTGTCCAGAAGAGCGAGCAGGGGGGACCAAATAATAAACGCGGCTTACTTTGCTAAACGAGGGTTAAGCAATGTGCTTTATGAAGAAAACTTAACTGGCGATAGTCTACTTACGATGATCCAAGAAGTTTTTTCAAACAAACATGAGTTGGGTCAACGACTACTTGATTTTACGTTGCCAGATAGCAATCAATTAATTTATAAAGAAATCATTCAATTGACAAAGTAGCAGATATGCCAAATGTTGATCACAGTTGAATAAGGGACAATATGAGCTGGTTAAAAAAATTAATTCCTACAAAAGTTAGCACAGTATCAAGTGAGAAAAAGGGTGTACCAGAAGGAATTTGGACGAAATGTCCAGGTTGTGATGCTATTCTTTATGCGGCTGAATTAACCAAAAATTTAGGAGTGTGTCCTAAATGTTCGTTTCATACGCGTATCAAGGCGCGTGACCGTCTGGAGTTGTTTTTAGATCCTGAAAATAAAATTGAACTCGCTACAGAGGTTACTGCCGTTGATTTCCTAAAGTTTCGTGATACTAAAAAATATAAAGATAGATTAATCGCTGCACAGAAAAAATCGGGCGAAAAAGACGCCTTAATTGTTTTTCAAGGCTATCTTTTTGGAATGTCTGTAGTGGCTTGCGCTTTTGAATTTGATTTCATTGGTGGCTCTATGGGGAGTGCAGTAGGAGAGCGATTTGTTCAAGCTGCCGATGCCAGTTTTAATTCTCAAATCCCCCTGGTCTGTTTTTCAACTAGTGGTGGAGCGCGTATGCAAGAGGGATTAACGTCTCTTTTTCAAATGGCGAAAACAAGCGCAGCATTAGCGCGCAATTCGAAAAAAGGTATTCCCTTTATATCAGTGTTGACAGACCCAACTACCGGGGGCGTTTCTGCCAGTCTAGCGATGTTGGGGGATATTATTATCGCAGAACCCAGAGCGTTAATTGGTTTTGCAGGGCCGCGAGTTATTGAGCAAACAGTGCGTGAAAAACTCCCAGAAGGCTTTCAGCGGAGTGAGTTTTTGTTGGAACATGGCGCTATTGATATGATTATTGACAGACGCGATCTTCGAACCCGTATTGCAAAACTTCTTGCCAAACTAACCCATAAGCATGCTGTGAATCTTCCCGAAAATGAAACTATTTAATTTAAACTTATGACACTCGAAAAATGGTTATCTAGAATAGAGTCGCTGCATTCTCACACAATTGTTATGGGATTAGAGAGAGTTCGTGCGATTGCCGCTTCCCTTAATCTGAGTCATTTTTCTTGTCCCGTCATTTTAATTGGGGGCACTAATGGCAAAGGTTCCTCGGTTAAATTTGTAGCCTCCATTTTGCAAGCAAATGGTTATCAAGTGGGTACGTATACGTCTCCGCATTTACTTCACTTCAATGAACGAATTTGTATTAATGATCAGCCAGTTACAGATGAAATATTAAGTGATGCTTTCGAAGTAATTGATCGGGCGCGACAGACCGTTGTGCTTACTTTTTTTGAGTTTACGACCTTAGCGGCGTTATGGATATTCAAACAGGCTAAACTTGACGCGCTCATTTTAGAAGTAGGGATGGGCGGACGTTTAGATGCAGTGAATATTGTCGAGGCCGATATTGCTGTTGTGACTTCGGTGGATATGGATCATATGGAATGGTTAGGTGAAACTAGAGAAGAAATAGGCTATGAGAAAGCCGGAATTTTTAAACCCACTAAAGTTGCTATATGTGGCGATTTGTTTCCTCCTGAAAGTGTGAAACAACGCGCTCGCGATTTGGCATGTCCATTCTATTGCATAGGTAAAGATTTTAGCTTTGAACGCGATAATAACAGTTGGTCTTGGCATTCAACTGATTTAATATTTGAACATCTGCCCATCCCTAGGTTATCTCTCACTAATGCAGCCATTGCCTTGATGGTAATTTCAAAACTGCAGGAGCGATTACCCGTTTCCTTCGCCGCTGTTAGGGAGGGATTACAACAAGCAGCATTACCAGGGCGTTTTCAAAAAATAGGGAAGATCATTTTAGATGTAGCTCATAATCCAGCTGCGGCAGCTATGTTAGCGAATAATCTAAATCAGCTAAACCATAACGGAAGGTTGATAGGCGTCGTAGGCATGTTGGCTGACAAAGATATATCCGCCACTCTGCAGCCCTTATTTCCGTTGATTCAAGAATGGCATTTGGGAACGCTGTCTGTAAAAAGAGGGGCAGAAGCAACATTACTCGCTCGGTCGTTCAAGGATATTCCAAATGTAAACTGTTATACTTATGATGCTATATCGAGTGCATTTAATGCAGCCTCGAACAATGCAACCACTAATGATAAAATCATTGTGTTCGGATCATTTTATACCGTGGCTGAAGTTTTATCAGTATTGTCTTCTCAAGTTAATTTATGTAGTGAATAGTTTAAAAAGAGGTGAACGTGACGGGTCAATTAAAACAGCGTATTGTGGGCGGAATCGTACTCTTATTTCTAGCGATGATTATCCTTCCATGGTTATTTACCAATAATCAATCCTCATTGGTACCACAAAAAAATAGTCGTAAAAAAGAAAAACTGGCGACGAATGATTTTCCAGAAATGCTGGACGAAGCGCCTCAAATGGTAAAGCCCATTGCAGATAAAATTGACACTCCTGAAAGTGCACCCATTGTAAACCCGAGCTCTCCCGCGAAAAAAATCGATGATAATTCCGAACGAATCATGCAAGTAAACCCTACAAAAATAAGCAATATTGAAAATTCAATTGTGCATACCGCGCCTGATACAGAGCCACCACCTGTACCTATCATTCACCAAAAAGCCAAGGCAAAATCTTCTCCGCCAAAAGAATTTAAAACCCCTGATTTTGAAAAAGTTAAAACACCTGTTATAGCGGAACTCACAAAAGTTAAAAAACAAGCGAAGTCACTCGAGAAAAATTGGGCTGTGCAACTGGGAAGTTTTACGAATAAAGCGAATGCGGCCAAATTAGTACAGCAGTTAAAAACTAAGGGCTATATCACTTATGTAAAAACGACTAAGTCTGCAAACAATGTGATCACCAAGGTGTTTGTTGGTCTTGAGGCTGAGCGTCATAGTGCAGAAATAATGATGATGAAAATTGAAAAATCATTGGATATACACGGTGTCATAGTGAAGATGAATCCATGAACCAACTCGCTACACATGCCTTGACTTGGGTTGATTATTTTATAATCGTTGTCATTTTATTCTCTACGTTAATAAGCCTTATGCGTGGATTTATTGCGGAAGCAATTTCATTATTGACGTGGATCGTGGCTACCGTTGTGGCCTTCCAATCAGCAGGCCGGGTAGGAATGCTATTATCTAGATTAATCCACACCCCTTCGCTGCGCTTAATTATTGGCTTTTTGATTGTATTTATTCTTATTCTGATTATTGGGTCGGTGATTAATCATTTTCTGGGAGTTTTTATTAGCAGTACTGGATTATCCGGTACTAATCGAATACTTGGAATGATTTTTGGTTTTGCGCGCGGTGTGCTTTTGATTGCCATCTTTATTTTATTTGCAAAAATGACTTCAGCCGTTAAAGAATCGTGGTGGCAGGCCTCGCAGTTGATTCCTTATTTTTATAGCGTTTCTGATTGGCTGCAGCAATTTATACCGTTGCATGTTAATGGCTTTTCTCATTACTTTGCTAAACCTCAACCGGGAAGTTCGTAGATGTGTGGAGTGATTGGTACTGTAGCAAAAAATAATGTTAACCAAGATATTTATGATGCATTGACGGCTATGCAACACCGTGGCCAAGATGCAGCAGGAATTATGACTAGCAAGGACAGCAAAATAGCATTAAGAAAATCAAATGGCTTAGTGAGAGATGCGCTGCATGCAAAGCATATGCTACGTTTGCAAGGTAATATGGGCATCGGGCATGTGCGTTATCCTACGGCAGGGAGTGGGAGTGCGGCAGAAGCGCAACCCTTTTATGTCAATTCACCTTATGGTTTAGCTATTGCTCATAATGGTAATCTAATTAATGCGGAAGAATTGACAAAAAATATACTTGAAGCCGATTTGCGGCATTTAAATACGCATTCTGATTCGGAAGTGCTGCTCAATGTCTTTGCGCATGAGTTGCAGCGGTTAGGAAAGATTAATTTGCAACCTGAAGATATTTTTACTGCCATAAAGGCAGTGCACAGAAGATGCATTGGCGCCTATGTTTGTGTCATTTTAATTGCAAATTTTGGGATCGTCGGTTTTCGAGATCCTTATGGAATTCGTCCTGCTGTCTGGGGTAAGCGGGAATCTGAATTAGGGGCCGAGTATATGATCGCCTCTGAAAGTGTGGCCTTAGATGCATTGGGTTATACATTGCAAGATGACATTCAACCGGGTGAAGCAGTTTTCATTTCACAAAACGGCGAACTATTTCGCGAGCAATGCGCGAGTAAACCTATTTTATCGCCTTGTCTTTTCGAATATATTTATTTAGCCAGGCCCGATTCAATTGTTGATGGCGTGTATGTTCATCAAATACGTACCATGATGGGAGAGCTACTCGCAAAAAAAATAATGCAAAAAATTCCCGATCACGATATTGATGTAGTGATTCCCATTCCAGATACCAGTCGGACAGCCGCCTTACCTTTAGCCGCAATGTTAGGGGTTAAATATACGGAAGGTTTCGTCAAAAATAGATATGTGGGACGTACTTTTATAATGCCCGGTCAAACCCAGCGTCGAAAATCGGTCCGTCAAAAACTTAATCCAATTTCATTAGAGTTTAAAAATAAAAATGTTTTGTTGGTGGATGATTCTATTGTTCGGGGAACCACTTCAAAAGAAATAATTCAGATGGCACGAGATGCAGGCGCTAAGAAAGTTTATTTTGCTTCTGCTGCGCCTGAAGTGAAATTTCCGAATGTGTATGGTATCGATATGCCCACTACTGATGAACTCATTGCCCATGACAAAACACCTTCCGAAATAGCTGAAATTATCGGGGCCGACTGGGTCATCTTCCAAGACCTCAAAGATCTTTATGACGCGGTTCACATCTGTAATCCCAAAATAACGCACCTGGAAGATTCTATTTTTACGGGTAAATATATTACTGGGGGGGTGGATGAAGCCTATTTGGATAAGTTGCATGGATTACGCAGCGATAAAGCAAAATCTGGTTCTACGACCGTGAATGGACAAATAGTTGAGATCTATAATGAAGTTTAATTTCCGCTTATCTTAACCTAGTCTTTTTTTTCCTGAAATTTATTTCACACCGGAAACAATTTTCAACCGATAACGGGGACGTAGGAGTTATCGAGGTCCCATCGAGCTGGCGGGAGCACGCTGTATCGCTTCTTCCACCTTTGCATTAATGTCTTCAAGATTGGTAACGCTTTTAACTTGCTCTAAACGATCAGTGCTCATTCTCACTAATATGTTATGGTTCTCTTGTGCAACTTCTAAGATTGGCTCAATTTTATGAATTTGAAGCGTTTTTATTTCATCAGTTTGTTGATGATGGAGTTGTTCAGCTTCATGCGCTGCTTGCTTGAAAAAGTCTTCTAGCTTTTCCATATGTTGCGGGGTTCTCTCAGAAGAAGGCAATACTGATCTAATAGCCAAATAGGCTTTCATTTTGAAGTAGGTAGCAAAGTCCGGGTGGTCAAGTTTAACCAATCTTTCTAGCTTAGCAGGAG
Organism: Gammaproteobacteria bacterium; assembly: GCA_013697705.1. Classification (NCBI taxonomy): domain Bacteria; kingdom Pseudomonadati; phylum Pseudomonadota; class Gammaproteobacteria; species Gammaproteobacteria bacterium. The sequence goes on from JACCWJ010000011.1 coordinate 9,022, forward strand.
GCAGGTCTTGAGTAACGATAACCCGGTCAGTAAATTTGTCTATGGTATATTGTAAGTCTTGTCTTAATAGATTGTTTATTTCCTCTTCGGGAATATGGAGAGATTCAAGTTCCACACGCAGCTTGTCTAAATGTTTTTCTCTGTATTGCTGCCAATCGCTGTTATGTTTACTGACTATTTTGAATGATGCTTCAGTTTCTGTTAGAAGAGAGTGTTGGTGATTTACCGAATCGTTAATAGTTTGAAGATATTTCCATTGTTGATTGAGAGAACTTTGAATATTGCTCAGCACCTTTTTGGTGGCTTCAGATTTTGTCTCTTTCTTTTTCTGTTCAAGGTCGCTTAACGTAACATTAACGAAAGGAAATTGTTCCTCAAGCGAATCTTTATCTTGTATAATTTTTCGGTCCGCCCTAATAAACGCAACATAGGGACCGCTAATTATTTCTTTCAAATATTTATTTTGCGGATGCGATAGTGCCTGATCAATTTGGCTTTGATTAAGGATAGTGATATCGAGTATGTCCACCGATTTAGAGGAAGGTTGGCGTGAGTCCTCTACAATCTGTTGACTGACCGGCGGTGAAAAACCTAAAAACAATCTTGCATAAGTGGATGCCATAATTAACCTTTTTCATGACCTTTTAACGAATTATAACACACTAGCAAGCGTATAAAACAACACAGTAGAGGGCTTATGGTAAATTATACCATCGATACTTTTCTCCAGTGTGAAACCCCTGACTCCTGGCTTAAAGCAGCGTTAAATAATATCCCCTTGCTGTTACTCGATCACGCCCATTGTGAGAAAAAAGCCGCAGCAACTGCGTTGAGCCTGATCAATCGTTATAGCAATAAGTCATTATTACTTCACAAAATGTCGCGGCTTTCGAGGGAAGAGCTTCGCCATTTTGAACAAGTGCTTGTCATTATTGAGGGGCGGGGAGAAAGGTTCCGCCAATTAAAACCCGGGAGATATATCGCCTCCTTATACCAATTGGTCACTCCCTATGAATCTATGAAACTGATTGATTCACTTATCTTAGGCGCTTTTATTGAAGCTCGATCATGCGAACGATTCCGGCTATTATCGGATTATCTTGAACCGGAATTAGCTACTTTTTACCGCAAACTCTATTTGGCGGAAGCAAGGCATTTCCAAGAATATTTACTGCTTGCAGCGCACTTTGCAGAAGATAAGCTCGATGAGCGGATCTTATTTTTCGGCCAACATGAAGCAAAACTTATCCTGGAAAAAGACGCTGTCTTTCGTTTTCATAGCGGCGTTCCTGAGGGAGACTAGCAGACTTTTTTAAATTTGATAACTAATTCGGATTAATATGTCGTGTGCTATCCTATCCTCTATTAATAAATTATAAAAAATTGGAGCTGATAGCTTACAGGGCACTAGATTTTTCAGATTAGATTAATCGTGACAAGCATTCTTGAGCAAGTATAGGGTTTAGAAAAAAGGCGACTGATGTTGTACCCTCTTTATTGACCCATTGTTTATTTCAATGGAATCGCTCTATCTTCATAACGATATAATATTCACTTCTTCATAAGCTTCTTATTTTTTCATCATATTAGTAATATTTTTTAATAGGTCCTTGGTATAGGGTCGAATTTCGAATTAATTGCTTCTTAGTGGGGCTTAAATGCTTTTTGTTAATATAGTGTTAACAATAGCCACCTATACTTAAAATATGCTTAATTTCGCGCCTAATTCATGATATTTAGGAATAGCTCCGATGCCTTTTTACACCAAAAAATTTATTGATGAAGCGTTAAGAATAAAAAGCAACAGTAATGTTTCTGAAATTACAACCAGTTATCACGCTTCTGGGCCTGACAGCTATTATGATTCATGGTTAGGCTTAATTGAAAACAATTCTAATGCATGGATTATGCAAGAGGGCGATCCCCAGCGTAATGCCAAAACGAAAATAATAATCAGTAGCTTGCTCTTTCGAGATACGCCACCTGACCCTGTCATGTATTCTTTCATAAATCAATTATTAACATATCCATCGATTGAAGTTTATTTATGGCTTGGAAAAAATGTTAGATTTGCTGAGTCAAAACCTATTAGTAATTCAGCACAATTGTGGCAAACTCGTCAACAACTCACTTCAATGAAAGGAGAAGATGTCAAACACGCTTTGTCACACCAAGGACAATCATTTGATGACATAAAAATTATTGATGATGCAGAGTATACAAATCTAATTAGTATATTAAAAATATCCAGTCGTACTTTAACTCTACCTTTATCCTATATCGATTTAGACAAGTATTTTGAAAACATTGATGTTTCAAAATTAACGTGCGTGGATATATATAATATTCTATCTGTAACTCAAGAAGAAATAGATTTCGTTAAAAAACTGCCTAATATAGCTCACATAATTATAAATATTTATATCAATAGCGGTGGTTGTTATGATGCAATTATCGGTAATGTAACTAAGCATAAATCCAATTATGCATTAAACATTATGTGTGATAGATACAAACAAATAACAATTGCGTCTGATCCAGGTCGGAGAGAAGTTCAGCATATTAATTTAATGAGTAGTCCACATAATATTCTTGAAGAATTAACTGTCAAATATTTTAACTTAAACATATTGGATTTACAGGCTTGCAGCAAACTTCGTCGGTTGACGATATCGGAGAGTAGTTTAAAGCAGATTGATTTAACCTGTTGCCATAGCTTAGAAGAACTTGACATACAAGGTAATTCAGCAGGCAATGATTTAGAACTTGATTTAAGAAGCTGTCACTTATTAAAGAAATTAATAATAAAGAACGTACCTATCAAATCGATTATATTTGATCAGAACGCAACGTTGTCATATTTGGAAATAGATGATTATTTGCACTCTTTAGAAATAACCCATGCTCCTTCCACTGAGCATTATGTGGGTCCTGCTATACTGTGCATGCGAAATAATAACAATAATAAAGCTATTGAAGCGCGTAAAACTATTTATTTCACAAATGCTGAAGGCTTGTCCGAATTCAAAGTGCCAGGAAGTTTAACAACATTAAACATACCACATGAATTACAATCATTTACCTTAGATATAGCGGACGCTAAGCAGCTAGAGGCGCTGTGTATAAATAGCGGTCAACTTGAACTGATAGGCGAGGAACAATTACGTGTTTTGACCCTAAAAACCTTGAAATTAGCCAATCTAAATTATCAAAAAGTTTCCAGGATACTTAACATAATAAAACCAAGTTTGAATAAACTAACTATTCAGAATTTAGATGCAAGTATCATCGAATTATTAAGTAGGCATACACAATTACATGAACTAACTGTTACCACTATAACTTCGAATATACAGCTATCAAAAATAACAAATCTTAAATCTATGATAGTGAATGGCAGAATCGAAAATCCTGTTGAAATTGATATCATGAATTGTGTTAATTTAACAGAGTTTGAGATACCTAATCCTGATAACGTTTGCATCCTGGGAAATTTTAATAATGTACCAAAAACAATAAGTTTAAATGATAATAATCTGCAGCCACTATCTTCACAACAAATAAAGCTCTCTTCTTACAACTTAGATTGTATAGCTGATTTACCAAACGCTAAACTGTTAGTGTTAAGTAATGGTAGCAAAGAATCATTGAAAATTAGTAACTACCCGTTATTACAAGTAATCTCGATTGCTCAAGGAAGAAGTAATATAATTAATTTGTCATTGCTACCAGCATTAGTAGAATTCACAATAACAGATTCCGACTGTGAAACTATAATAGGGGATGACATATTATATGGTTTAAAAGTCTTAGAAGTCACTAATTGCAAAAAAATAAAAAATATTGATTTAACAGTAATGCCAAATTTGGAATCGATAATCATAACTTCTTGCCCACAGTTAAATACTCTCGATTTCTCATTTTTGAAATATATTAAACATATATATATCGAGACAATGCAACCTGCCATTGATCTATCTAACAACATTAATTTAGAAAGCCTCAGTGTCACGGGAAACTTTGAAATCATTAACACTGAAAAATTACCCAATCTAAAATATTTAGATGTTCATTGCGTACTTCAAAATAAAATACTACAGGTCAAGAGCAACTATTGCCCGAAATTAAAAGATATACGCATATTCAGTCATACCCTTGATTTAACTATTAAAAATAGTATCAATATAAAATATATGCACATTCATCATACGGGACTACATTTAAGGATACAGGGGATAACGCGATTATTTAGCCTAAGAAAATTCCTGTATGAGGGGCAGCTTAAGATGCAAAATGAGGTTATTTACAATTTGCCTGCTAATTGCCAATATACAGATGCTTCGACTGAATCAAGGTACAAACATGTAACTAATATAGCTAAAAAAATACGTGCAGCTCTGAAACAAGCGCCTAATTTCAACGATGATGTTGATAATGTAAAAAGATTTAATGAGAGAAGTCCCGTCTCTATTTATCAGCATCGTGATAAACGTATTCCTGACAACAAAACAGGTAAGAACCTTACTCCGTTTCACGCCCAAGGTCAGTTTTCAGTTACATTCATTGATCCCTATGAGCAAGCTGAACCAGATAATTATCATATAATCATATTGGATCGGATAATTTCACAAGATAACCAACTTAAATTTATAACAGATCATCAGTTTACACTGCCTCATGATTTTCTGATTGAACCATCAACAAAAGAGAATAAATGTGCACTATTTAGTCACCAAGATAACAATGCTATCATCGGCAGGTTAGTGGGTGACAATATTGATGCAGATGTATTTTATTCATTACCCTCAAAAACTGCACTAGGTAGCAAAAAATCTTTATTACGATTAATGACAGACCATTCTGATGATATAAGCTTATATTGGAATGAGAAGCACAAACAGTTTTATATCAAAGCAAAAAAACCCATACCCCATCTCGTTTTCATTTATGAATTTTCGAGAACAAAAATTTATGAACAATTACCACGTAATGCCACTATCAAACCTTGTGACCAGCCTTTATTATCAGATGACATTATTCAATTTATTAATGATGCGCAACCAATGCTACCTCAAGAATTGCAATTTATATTTCATAATTCCCTATCGTTAACTGAAAAAATAATGTCATTAGCACGCTATTTTATCGAATTTAAAGATGTAGAGTTAGATGAAGCAGTGGAAGATGGCACTATTAATACGCTACTTCAGATTATTGCTGAAAATAGAGGAGTGTGTCGGCACCGTAGCTCTTCTATGCTTCTATTAGCACAATACTTAGGTGCTAATCTAATACAAATTGAAAATGAGCAACATAGTTTTTGTTTGGCATTTTTTACCTTACAAGATGGAACAGAGCTGCAACTATTACCCATCCATATGGGTGGAACTGGTACATTAGACAGTACCCCCATTAATGTGCGTGATAAATTGCTCCAAGATGCATTTAGTGAAGTCGAATCTGCCCAGCTTAATAGCGTTATGGCAAATAATGTAGTGACACCACTAATATTAACACCCGAAGTCGAATCTAATAATGAATTACTTTCTGCAATCATAGAAAGAATATACTTACCGCTTTTCCGCGAGTTAGTGGAATCGCGTCCACTCAGTCATTGGAGTGAATTATTACAACATCATCCCTTGGTTCCCTTAGTTAAATATCAAAAATCGCATCAACCCTTCGTTATTAGCCAACAAATTCACCAGCATAAGAAAAAAATGGGCTCCACGGGGGGATATTTATATATAAATAAGCCGGAAGATTTCGCATTCTATTTTGACTGTTTCCAAATCAGTGGTGGTAAACGCCTATTACGTGATGGACCCTTAAAAGAATTAATTAATCAAGGCGGGGTTCTGGTCATAAATTGGGATAATTTTACTGCAACCCAAATGGCCAGTTATAAAAGTATTTTAGATCAAGTCGCCACCATTTTAGGTGCTCCCATTAGTAAACAAAAAGTTAAAGTGATTGGTATCACTCGTGATTTACAAACCACCTGCTCAGCCTTCTTAACACGGTGCAAATTATTTTCACTCCCAGATACATTAATCGTTTCTGCATCAACCCAGATTCCAGATAATAACCCGATAGAGTACACAATTAATTTATTCAATAGAGTTCAATGGCGCGAATCTGTATTAGGTAAAATTATTTTTTCCGGAAATTCGCTAGAATTATTCCAAGGAAAATTAGTTGAAGCCATTCAAGCAGGGGGGAATTTAGTCATCATTAATCCGCCTAAAAACAATAACGCATTTGATGAACTCATAAATCGACTTAAATATGATGATTATGTTTTATATAACGGTGAAAAATTAATTATCCCCTCGTCATTTAGTGTCACACTCAAACATGAAGTGAATCATCTCCCTGCAAACAACATTAATCTCTCTGAGAGCATGCCAGACCGCTATAAAAAGCCCATTCATATTGGCTTACATAATATCCATCAATGCTTTGAAAAATTAGCGATTGCTGATAAAAGAGCCAAAACTGACACGCAGGGTTTATTGCATAAATATGACGATGCAAAACATTATTTTTATATTACCGAAATTATCCCTCGATCTGATTGGGACCATCTCAATGCTTATGTTAAGCAACATTATCGTCATAAAACATTTAGTTTTATCTTGGCACCGGGTGCAGCTATCGAGGGCGTTTTAACGAATATAAATCAACCGCGAAAGAATACGTTAAATGATCCCTTAAAAGTAATGCCGTTAGACTGCAATATGATTCTGAGTAACGACCCTGATTTTACAGCTTCGTTATTAATGAAGACGATTGCGCAACAACAAACACACGCCGTTGAAATAATCTATGTTTCTCATCAAACCACCTATGGCGATTTAGTAGCGCAATTAGACATTAACCCTCAAATTGAAACAGGAATGGTTGAGTTTGTTGAGGCTGAAGGAGCGTTTATCAAAGCGCTTAGCGAAGGAAAGTCTATTATTGCCTGTGGTGAATTATCGTATGGTCTGTGCCAAAAATTAAATTCATTCTTGGGAGCTCCCGCTTATTATTATAAAGATGGCAAACGTATCGAATTTGCTCCTCATCAAAAAGTCTACTCAATACAACCTAGTACCGTGACACTTACCGGGGTTTATCAGCATCAATCTATTCAATTTGAACTTGAAGATTATAAAAAAGTCATTGACCCTGTCTTATGCCCGTACCTTGACCAAATCATTGCATTCAATCGATTTGCCCATTACTTACCCTTAGGTGGTGAAGGAAGACCTTTAGATCGTAATTTATCTTTCAAACGCATTGAACGGATGATTCGCGCCATTCAACTACGTCCACGCCATCCACATAACCCTATTAAGGGGTTGTATCATTACGATTACCCGCGAAATACTCAAGATTATGCGTATTTAAATGTGATTGCAAAAATACTCTTTCAAAATGAAACTATTACCTTTGCAACGCGAGGAGATAAATTAAATCAACTAAAAAATGCGTTATCATTAACGACGGTTGACACATTTAAATTACATATTTGGCCTGTATTGAATTGTTTTTCGAAGGATGAATTGTTAACGATTCTGGGCCACGATTTATCTTCACTCGTTACTCAGGGCTATCCTGCCATTGAAAAATCCAAACTTGAATTGGCCTGGCAGTATTTTAACAATGTCACTGCTACTTTAAGCAACGCACCGGAAAACAACGCCTCGGTCATTAAACGCGAACAACAATTATCTGCGTTGCTACAGGACGATAGCACTCACATCGTCATGCTTAAAGGGGCACCCGGTGTCGGAAAAACTCGTACCGCACGTCAACAACTGCGCGCGATGGGTTATGAACCTTATGAAGGTGAAGCCGATATTGCTGCATGGCAATCTGATTTAAACGATAGCGTTTTACTGTTAGATGAAGCAAACATGGCGCTTCCAGGCACCTGGGATAGGTTGAAAGGTTCTATTAATAAGCATAAAAAAATTATCGCCACCTGTAACCCTGAATCCTTTAATCGATATTATCATGATGTATTCCAGCAATATGCGGAAACCATTTATTTTAAAATGCCCACTGACAGTTATACTCAGCTTAAGATTTTAGTGCCCTTATTATTAGAATGCTTAAATGATGAAGAGGCGGTTAGTGTGTCAACGGAGATGTTGCTAGCGTATAATTTGGTGAAGAAATGCAACCCGACTTATTTTTATTCGACACGTGATTTAGAGAATTTATGCCAACGATTCATTGCCATTTACTTACAACAAAGTACTATCGCTTCTGACACTATCACTAAAATACTATACGCCATTTGTGTCAGTGAATTTTCAGGCACTATTTTTTATCCAGCTGAAAGAGACCATTTTAATGCTGAACTTTGCGAAAAATTTGGCGTATCCCCTGAACCCCCACATTCGATAATACACGTTTCAGATACCTGTTTAATTCCAAATGAAAAATCTTATATTATTGATAGTATCGAACAATGTTTATTAATCAGAAATAAAGCGCTGGATGCAAAAAAACTCAGCCAAGATTTTTATTATAAACGCGGCGTATTAATTGAGGGTGACGCTGGTTTAGGGAAATCGTATTTAATTAAGGCCGTGCTAGAGAAGCACGGATTCACCCATCATCAGTCTTCTTGTAATAATAATACGAATAAACATTATTACGAATTATCTGTCAGCAAGGATAATGCGGTAAGAGACACATTGATCACTGCTTATCTTGAGGGTTCAGCCGTTATTTTAGACGAACTGAATTTAGATGAAGCATTAGAAGAACTATTATTGAAATTATTATCGGATGAAAATGTCATAGCAGAAAATGACATTTATTATCTCCCATCATTACCCAAAAAGGATGAGTTGCTCAATTACAAAAACAGCTATATCTGCCTAAATGGAGGAGATGTCTATTATATCAATGAACAAGGCGCTTCCGCTTCCCTCCAAATGAGTGACATAGCAAAATTCCAGGCATTGGTAAATACACGAACAACATCAACCATCGGTTTGAAACAAGCACTGTCCTACAATGAATACAAAGAATTAAAATCGCTATTTGTACCTAAACCGGGCGGTGTCATTTTTGGATCACAAAATTCCAGCTCATTTGCTGGACGCAAATCAGTTTCATCCGCCTTACGGAATCGCTTGCAAGTAATATACATGGAAGAATATTTACAAAAATCGTTGGTCGCTATTGCCGAAACTGCATGTATACCTGAACCTGCTGCCTTCGTCGGTGCTTACCTCAAAACGTGTCTAAATGAATCATATGTTGCCAACATGCGGACATTTTATCATGCACTTACGCTAGCTAAAGAAAGATGCGTGGTATATGAAAAGCAAATTAGGGAAATATATAAGGAAGTCGGAATCACACAGTTGTCTACTAAAGATAAGGAAACAAATAAGAATCATTATTCGTCATATCCTTATGTTTGGAAATCGAAACCGAACATTGAAAGTAGTGCTGAACCTGAACAGAGTGAATCAGAGTCTATGAGCAAACGAGGACAGAGTCTGCGTCGACTAAGAGGGTGATCTGCAAGCAGTAAATATTCTTAAAAAAGTTGTCCACAAAAAAAATGCACTTAAGTGGATCTTATGAACATTCACTTGGAATTTTTATTGAAATTCGTGCTGGTTAATCGAGTCACATTTTTACGCGTAAATTCTTTCGGAGTTCTTTCGCTGAATAAAATGTCGTTCTCCAATATGCGCCTCCTCTGAGGTAAAATAAAATAGTAGCTCGCCACATGCTAAACATGAGTAACAGAAATCCAAGCGGTGCAAAAAATGCCGCCCACCATGATCTTTTAAATACGTAATTGATTTTTAGTGCAATTAAACTCACACCAATATAAATTAGCGCAGGCCAGGCATACACTATAGTGTAGGGCAAAAATAACATGAATAAGGGGCCTAATAATAAGAGTACAAAAATACTGTTGATAGTGATAAATCTCCATAATTGATAATGGAAAATAGTAAAGCTATTTTTTTCTATGCCTCTAAGTAGTTCTTTAAAGCTGGAATACCAATGATGAGACACATCCTCTAATCCGAGAATAATCTTGGTTTTTGCATGCGAATTTTTCATAAGAAATCCTAAGCCTAAATCATCTAGTATTTCCATTCGCAGCCATTCAAAGCCTTCAGAATTTTCAAGCGCTTTTTTTCTAACTAAGTTGAAACAGCCAAGCCCAAAACCTTTACCATTTTTTTTGTCAATGTTTAATCCAATAGTTTGTAGTGTCAATAGGAGGTTGGTGCTATAGAGGGACTCAAGTAAAAATTTAGTGGCAATGCTGGGATTGACTAATAAATCTGGCATTAATACTAAATGATCTAATTGTTCAAATTCGGATAATGCAATTGTTTTTTTAAGCGCATTTTGTTTGAAAAGTATACTGGCATCTGTAAATAACAACCATTTACCGCTGGCCATTTGAACACCTTTATTTAGCGCATTTGTTTTACCTAACCAACCTTTAGGTAAGTGATCAATATGAACAGGAACGACACGTTGATCTTGTCGGTGTAGTTGGTCAATGAGTTCGGGCGTAGAGTCAGTAGACCGATCATTAATTAGGATTATTTCAAAATCAGGATAATCATTAGCTAATAAAGATTGAATTGCAGGTAAAATTATATCTTCTTCATTACAAGCAGGAATAATGATACTTAATCGTGGCCATTGAGTTGGTTCTGGTAGGGTGAGTTTTTCAAGCTTATCCATTTTTCGGATTATTTTAAGAGTGGATATATAAATACCAATCCAGATTAAGCCAGTTATAATTGCATATATTATGATTATCAAATGCCAGATACTCACTATAGCTTCCTCAAATGGGGTTGGTAGATTAAATCTTCGAGCAGCATACAATAATCGATTAAAAATTGTTCTATAAAATCAGGGCTATAAGTGTTTTTATCATAAATAACACGCATTTCTAGCTCTTCATTATTTATGATATTTATCCTGACCTTGAAAGTAGTTTCATCAGGATTACTATAACTAATTATTTTATCTATAATGAAAGGTGAGTTGGCAGCTTGAGGGGTAGGGTAATTTTGATAGGCAAATAATATATAGCTAAGTGGAGCGTTGAGCCTCTTTGGAAATAAATAGTCTTTAATAGTACCTAAACTAATATCTTGATATTTAATGTCATTTTTTGTATTTTTGACGCTTTGTTGCATGAGGGTAAGAAAATTATCTGACGCGGAGATGTAAGTTCGTATCGGTAAGAGATTAGAAAAATAGCCTATTACTTTGTGGCTTTTAAAACTATTACGGCAGGCGAAGGGGACATAAACTAAGACATCTCTTTGATTAGTATATTTTGATAGCAAAATATTTAGGCACGTCAATGTAATGTTGAAAATAGTAATTTTGTGTTGCTTGCTAAAGAGGGTCATTCTATTAAAATGATCTTTGCCTAGTAAATGTTGGAAAGATGTGTGATCGAAATTTATGCAAGAACTGCTAGATTTTTTTAATTCAAATGGGATCTCTACATTTTGTAAACGATTTTCCCAGTATTGAAGTAGTTCTTGTAATTTACCTTCTTGTAACGTTTTATATTGTTTTACTACAAAGTCTGAAAACTGCATTTTCACTGGCGCCAGAGTAGCTGGATTATTCTGTATTAATCCGCTGTAAATACTCATTATTTCATGGAAAAAAATTCCAAACGACCATCCATCAAAAATAATTGATTGGATAAATATCATTAAGTAATAATTAGAACTTGAAAACTTGATGATAATGCTTTTAATGGCAAGATCTGTTTCTAAATTAAACTTTGTTGCAATTTCTTCATTAGCTATTTTATTGGTTATTTTTTCTGTGTTACATTCGAGGGTGTGTTGTTCATCAATGTATAAATGATTCATCATCGTATTATTGACTATTTTTTGCATAAGTTGTCCGTCAATAATAGTGAATTTGGTACGAAGTGCAGTGTGTCTTTTGGTTACTTCATCCAAACTTGTAGTTAAGATCTCTGCGTCTATCGGACTAGTAATATGTAATACGACGCCAATATTATAAATGGGAAGCTCTGGCATTAACTGACTGGTACACCAAATACGTGCTTGTTCAAGAGATGCTGGCGCATATTGTTCGGTAGTATCCGTTAAGCAAAACAAATTATTGTTGAAAAAAAATCCCCGCTCCCCTGTTGCATAATAGAAGTTACTGTTAATGTTAGAAAATTCACTTTCAAATGAGATAATTTTTAACTTGTTAGCGTCCCAGTAGCGTGTAGGGATTGATTTCCCATTAACCAAAATTTCGCCCACTTCGTTTTCTGAGCAAGGAATTACTGTTGTTGGATTAATAATGATAACATCTCCAGCAACCAAATTACCATAGCTAACGAGTTGCTTTCCATCGTCGCTATGTGTTTGAATAACTAGATTAGCTTCCAATGCTTCAGAATCAAATGTCAGTACTTCCGATAAAGAATTATAGGGCTTAATAGCAATGGCAATTGTTGAGTCAAGTATTCCGTAGGCAGGTGTGAAGGCTAGTGGTGAAAATCCATGAGGTGAGAATAATTCACAAAATCGTTTTGCTGTGTCAGCTCTGGTTGGTTCACCACTATCATACGCAACTCGCCAGTTATCTAGCGATAAATTCTGGCATATATCGTAATCATAATATCTAACACATAATTCAAAACCCAAGTTGGGACTGGTACAAATATCAGCTTTGTAATGCGATATTATCTGTAACCAGCGAAGAGGGTAGGTGAGGATGGTGTTAGGTGAAACTATTATCATCGAGCTTCCTTCAAATACTGTTTGTAAGATATCTCGACTATAGTGGCGTGGTGACCAAGTTACTGTTTTAGAATTTGAAGAATACTCAAGTAATGCATGAAGATTTATAGCGTTATACATTAAGTTGCTGTGGGATACTGCCACTATTTTTGAATCACTATTCATGTCTGTTGGATAGTGAAATAACGCGATGGTATCGGGAGGTACAGGCGTAATAGAGCGTTTAGTGATATCTTGAATAAGTAAATTTTCTATTGCAAATTTCTTTGTACCGCTAGATTCAACTAATTGGATCAAGTCTACTATCGATTTAGTTGAAATTATAATATGGGGGTTAATTTCATGGATAATTTTTCCTATTTTAATGTATTCTAATCCGGCATCATTTGGGAGAGGAACTAACGAAGTTACAGTGACTCCAGAAACTAAACAACCTAAAAATGCACAGATATAATCTAATCCATTTAAACCAAGAAGTAATGCTCGGTTATTTATATATATTGCATTTTTTTGTAACATATCAGCAATGACATGTATTTTAAATACTAAATCAGAATAATTAACTGACTCTTTTTCCGTTATACCATCTGAAATAATAAAAGCTATTTTCTTAGGGAAATATTTGGCATGAGAGTATAATCTTTCAATAACGCTTATTTTTTTTATATCAAGATTATCCGTCGCCATATTATTTAATACTCAATTACATGAGGTCGGAAATTAAATGCATTGCTAGGTAATTCAATTCCATAAATTCGTAATTGATTCATCCTTGTAATTATTGCTGCGCCTTCTAAAAGATTTTTTGCTATTTGTACGACGCCTCGCTGCGTTATGTCTTCTAAAAATGATTCAACTACCCAAGCGTTAAAAGCTCCCATAGCTGGTCCACACCATATTTGATAATCAAGACGTCGTGAAGCATCCCCAATAATTGACCACTGACTTGAAAGGCCTAAATACCAACGAAAGATCAAAGCCATTTTGTACTTTGGGTCTTTTTCAGCGAGGGTGATGTGCTTTGGATTACGTTCTGTGAAAAATTGACAGGTCAATAGCCAAATATTTTCTAACGTATCACGAAAAATTTGTTGTTCAATTTTGTGTTTTTCGTCAGGGGGAATGTTATCTATAGAAGTATAATTTCGATAGACTTCATACAATTTGGCGGCGCGTTGTCCAAATAAACTGCTCCGTTTTAATACTTGCACCTTAACACCCAATTCAAACATATCTGCAGAAGGGGCCATCATGATATCTGCGATGTCAGCTTCTGCTAACATACGTTTACTTTCTTCGCACAGTCCAGATTCGATGCTTGCGGCATTAATACTGCCGGTGAGTACGTAAGCAGCACCGAGAGAAAAAGCAGCTGCAATTGCTGAGGGTGTTCCTAGTCCACCTGCTGTCCCTATTCTGAACGGTGTGTCATAGTGATATTTTTCAGCAAGATCTGTTCCTAACATATAAATCGTGCTAAATAGGGGTGCCAAGGGTCGATTATCTGTATGACCACCGGAATCTCCTTCTACTGTGATGTCTTCAGCAATAGGAATTTTTGCAGCAAATTGGGCTTCAAGCCGTGTGATTTTTCCTTGTGCAGTTAATTCATCCAGCATATCCTGTGGAGGAGGGGACATAAAATGTTTGGCGACTTCCGGGCGAGATAGTTTAGCTAAAATATAGTTTTGACGAATTATTTTTCCTTGAGGGTCTGACTGTAAACCTGTTGCTGCATAGCGTACAATCTGCGGGCTTAATGACATGTAAGCTGAAGCTGAAACGCAGCGTACATTAGATTCGAGATAAAGATTAACTATAGCTTCTTCTAAGGCAGGTTCTTGAGGGCTATGTATCAAATTTGAACCCCAATTTTTGGCTGAGCTTCCGAGTGCCTGTTTGATTAAATGTAAATTTTTTTGAATGACTTCGGGAATTAAACCCGCAGATCCAAAAAATCCAAAAAGACCTGATTTTGCCGCGGCTATAACCATTTCGGCAGTAGCAATTCCGTTGGCCATTTCGCCGACAATATAAGCATATTTCAGTTCATGAAGTTTTATAAATTGACGATCGCCTAATAATTCAGGAGGTGATGGCGGCAATTTGGCAATTAAATTTAAGCTTTGTTCTTTAATAATAGTTTCAACAACTTTATCATCAACACAAGGCAACAACCCATATTTTTTATTCATATTTTGAACAATAGCAATAGGAATGTGTATCTCTTTTGCTAGGCGAGCTATATTTACTGACGAAAAAATAAATTGGTTATCCTTATTATTTTTGTTCATACGCTTCTCTATTAGTCGTGATCATAAACTGATCATTTTTTTCAGTGATAGCAAAATTATAAATAATATGCGGTTCATTTTTCCAAAAAGTCGAATTAGGATTTTCAATTTCAATTTCAGCGGGGTGCACTTTTAGGATATAGGCAGTAAATTCTTTCAGTAAAATATGTTTAGCAAGTTCATCTATGGCTAATCCTCTTGGTATTAAATACAAATCTTCCAATAAATAGGGAAACCACTGCATGCGCTCAATATCTTGAAGGGTTAATGTTGCCGAATCGTTATTTACTGTTGCTAGATATACATCCGGGATATATTGTTTATCACGAACATACTCTCTAAGTTGAGCGGGTGGTACCTGATATATGAATCCTAAGGGAAAAAGTGCATCTATTAGTTCAAGTTCTGCCCAGACTTTATCATTTATGATGACGTAAATAAGAAATTTAGGAAACTGTTTGCTGAAATAAAATCCTCCAAAACGTGTTTCGCATCTGGCTATTCCCGTAGTGGGTTTGTCATCATAAAATTTCAATTTTTTAATTATACTTGGGAAGCTGACAAATCCTTTAGGTATATCACTATGCCAAAAAGTATAGCCTTCTCTGAAATGATAGGTGCCGTGAGTTACTGCATCGAGTAGAATTTGGTTTAACTGATCTTCATTGGCTAAGTCATTTTCAATGCGAAGGAGCATAGTTGAGCCATTTTGCCCAAAATCTATAAATGTGGCTGCTTGAAAGGCAGACTCATGAAATAAATAGAGATAGGGGGATGAGATATGTTCATCTATCTGTTGAATAGCCAGGGGCGGAGTAGGAGCAGTTGAAAATTCTTGTCCGAAAATAAATAATCCAGTAGCGATAGGAATAGCAGCGTTATTTTCAACAACAAAAAGTTTAGCTTCAGCAATGTCAGGTGACATCAAATTGACCAAAATTCTTAATGTAGTTGTATGTTCAATAATTAACCATTTAAAAACTTTGACGTCTTGAATCTCCAGCAATTTTTGGTCTGGAAAATGGAGGGCACTTTTCTTGGCTAAGATGTCAATAATACTCATCATAGGTAATACGGGGACAGTATGAATTGGACGATGATCTAATACCCAGCTTTGAATGGTTGGATCAAATTCTTCCTCATAGGTAAAACTAGTTTCCGGATGAATATTCTCTTCTGTGGAAATATTAGCATCAATATCATTAAACAGTTGCAATACCGCTAACCAGTTTTTTACACGCAATTCTAAAAATCTTTGGTGAGCATGCGATTGATTAATCAATAGATTCTCATGTGTCTCGGCAAAGGAAGCAGCTGAATCTGTTTTTGTTTTGGTAGTCAATTGTTTAGCCGTCGATAAATTATCATTATTTGAATTTTTTTTGACAGCTATAATTTTTATTCGGGGGGGATCGACATGCATTTTAAAAATCATTTTTGTTTTCATGTCGTGACCCTATTTGTTATTATCATCGGTTTATAACTTCTCACATAAATATCTTTTTTTGTTCCTCCAAGTGCTTCAATGCTCGTTTTGGCATGATGGATTTTATTTTCACCCAATTGAAATTGTCCATCACACGCTAATATCGCATATAAAAGGTGAAGTAATCCGCTAGCTGCGTGAGCATGACCAAATAACTGAGTCACTATACTTTCTTCTGTGTCATTTAACTTAATTTCGTAATCGAACGACACATTAGGATCGTCATTGATAACTGCATAAATATGATTATTATGTGCAATAGCATCATCAAGTCGTTTAAGAACCATCGCCACCGCAGCATCACCCGGAATCTGTTTGTTATTACTTAATACTTGTTTTGCTGCAGAAATATGTACTGGGGTACAACACATATCCACAGCGCCAATCACTACAGTATTCATTTCATATTTTTGTAAAGCTTCGCAGCCTACATCTAAAGCAACCACACCCGAAAGCTCTTCTGCACCTATGCAGTAGCTCGGTCCTTTTAAATCAAATTGAGAATTTAAACGATTGGTGACAATGTTAGATAAAATACCTAAAACGTAGGCAGGGTCATTTTTATCGTTTTCAAAAATCAATTGCAGATCTTTATTGGAAAAATCAAGATATTGAGTAAGAAGTGGTTTGATCCACGATAATTGTTTTAAGCATATTTCGGTATCATTTGACATTCCAATTAAGACAGATGCGTTAGCTTCATCAAAGTTGTTCGTGTCAATGACTGCTTCTTGCATCGCCTTTAAAATAGCTAATTGTTGACCTAGCGTTTGTTTCAAATCATTAGGTGGAAAATGTATCTCTCTAATATCGAATTCTAATTGCTCGATTTGGCCTCCTAACGTTTGATCATTTGATTTTCTTAAAGTTGATTTACCTTTCTTAATCGTGGCTATGAATTCATTTTTATTATTTGCAGATGATGCAATAACACCTATGCCAACTACGGCTATAGGAGGTTTCGAATCATTAATATGAGTGACTATATTTTTATGAGATGCTTTTTTTTGTGGCTGCCACTCTTCAACAATCAAGTGTGCATTATTACCACCAAACCCAAAGGCATTAATTGCAGCTAAACGCGCTTCATTATTTTTGGTCGCCCAAATTATTGGTTCTGAATTCAATTGAAAATTTGACTCATGTAATATCTCTAGAGGATTTTCGACAGCATACGGCGTGGGTGGTTTAATTCCGGACTGTAATGCTGCAATTAATTTGATAAGGGCTGTACCTGCAGATGCCGTTAATGTGTGACCTATAATTCCCTTAAGTGCACCGATTGATATGGGTCGATCAAAAATTTTTGCCATACTTTTAATTTCTATACTATCCCCTAAAGGCGTTCCTGTAGCATGGCACTCGACCCACGAAATATCCGCTGGATCAATATTTGCATATTGATAGGCTTGTTGCATGGCATTGATTTGACCATTTTCAGATGGTATGAGTAAATTTCTATCTGATCCATCATTCGATAAACCAATGCCACGTATCACTCCTAAAATAGAATCATGATCGTTAATGGCATCATCTAAGCGCTTTAAGACAAAAGCAGTGGCTGCTTCAGAGGTGACTAAACCATCCGCTTCTTTATGTAAGGGCCTTATTTGTCCTGTAGGACTCATGGCTTGTAGCATATAAAAGCCAATTTTAAGTAGGGCATCATCAGAGTGATTTATACCTCCAGCCAGCATTAAATCTGCACTTCTATTGTGTAGTTGATCGCAAGCGCCTTTAATCGCATATATAGTTGAAGCACAAGCTGCATCAAGCATATAACTTGACCCACTTAGATTAAGTGCTTTCGACAATATGTTGACAGGGAGGCCCACTGAAAAGCGATTAATGGCTTCAGGTGATTCATTTTCCAAATTTTGTTTTTGTTCCTTGCTCACCACCTCGTCATCTTGTGATAGAAGCCAAGCGATTTCGCCAAATCTTCTTAATGTAGTAGAGGGTAAAAATAAGTTGCCAAAGATAGCGCCAGCTTTTAACTGCGATAAGCTATTTAGGGGATGATGAGCGTCCTGTAATGCTTCACGACTTACATGAAGTAACCATTGAAATAAATCGTCTAATTTTAGAATAAATTCAGCGGGTAGGTTGTAAACATGTGGGTCGAATACCTTAGTGAAATCTGAGATATAGCCACCTCTCAAAATTAACTTGTCGCTAGAGGACAGGTGAAATCGATCTTTAAATACTATTAGAGGATCTATAGCCCAGGAAGATTCGGTCAAAGTAGTTAAACAATCTTTTTGAGCAAGAATATTCTGCCACAGCTGCGTTGATGTTAACGCATGAGGCGCCAGACATGCACGGCCAATAATGGCGATTGGCTCAAAATTCATACCGATCCTCCCAGGTCAGACTCACTGGCATTATCCTGCTGTTTTATTTTTTCCCCAGAGGCTACAAATTCCAGATCCTGAATTTCTGCAATGCGATTGCCATCATTATCTAAAAATAGCAAATTAGAAATAACTTGAAATTTATTTTTTATTTTAGCTTGAAAAATACATTGAGCAGTTCCCGGTATTACCCCCGATTTATATAATCGAAATTCACCCATCCTATTGGGTAAGACTAATTTTTTTAAATAATGACCTGCCCACAATCGAATAAGCTGCAATCCACCATCTAACATAGCAACATCTGTTAACCAGTTCTCATTTGGCCATTGTTTATCTATAATCCCACTTAAAAAGGCAGCGCCACCGGTATCGTGAAATTCAATCAATTCTTTTAATACCTGAAAATCTTGGCCATGAAAAAGCAGGTTACCATCATATATCTGATTAATTGACCAAGGCCACGACCCCTTTTGTTGTAATTCATACTTAATTGGCGAAGAGTGAAGTTCAGATTCAGCATTTGCACTATAGCGCACAACTCCTTCAGTATCGCGTAATTCTAATACCATGGCCTCATGTGAATTTTTGTGATGTATATTAGCAATAACAGTAAAATAATGTGATTGCTCAGTAAAATTATCCAAACGAATTCCACGAATTACTTGAATATTTTTAAAGATTGAATGTAAGGGATTAAAACCTGCTATTTTAGCGGCCCTGATTAACCATTCTAATGATAAACACATAGGGATAACTATGCTTTCTTTTATAACATGGCTATTTAAATAACGATGAGTGGTAATACTTACGTGTTGCTTTAATTCAGTAATATTTTTAGTATGCTTTGATTTGAATTTTTCTTTTCTCACTAATTTACTGCCTAATATCACTTCTACTTGATCAGGATCAGCATTAATCAATTCATTAGTAAACAGGTTGGCACCTTCTTGTAGTGAAATTAAATGAATACCTCGTTGTTTAAACAATTCTCTCAAAGAGGAGTTAACCATGCCTACATCCCATGGTCCCCAATTAATCGATTTAACTAAGCAACTATCACCACGTTTTGTATGTTCCGCTTGAGCTACCTTGTTTAATATTTCATTTGCCATTGCATAATCTGCTTGACCTGGATTACCAAAGCGACCTGCTACCGATGAAAATAATACAATCAATTTTAAATTATCAGAATTAGTGGCCTCTAAAAGATTTCGCAAGCCATTAACCTTGGTATCGAAAACCGAATCGAATTGTGAATCGCTTTTGTCTGCAATGGACTTGTCTGCTAACACTCCTGCGCCGTGAATTATGCCATCAATAGCTCCCCACTTAGATCGTGCTTTATCAAGAGCATGTGTTAGTTTATTAATATCTTGAACATCTGTCGTGAGATATATCACTTCGACGCCTGATTTTTCAAGCTCATTAATTGTATTATTAATTTCTCGTATCGCTAGAATCTCTTGTAACTGCTTTTCAACTTTTTTTGGTTCTAATGCTTTTCCATTTGCGGTGAGATCTTTAATAATTTGTTGTTGTAGTGATTTTTTATCTGAAATGGATTTGTATTTATCTGCTTCTTTCTTTAAATCGGTACGCCCTAGTAAGACAATACGGAGCTGAATATTCTTTGCTAATTGTATTAGGCAGCTGGCCGTAATACCTCGAGCCCCTCCTGTGGCTACCAAGACAGATTTTGGTGGTAAATTAAACTTACCCTGCGCTTCATTTTCTTTTAGTAACTGTAAAACAATGCGACTGTTATTGGATGGCAACCCAACTTCGATATCATCTTGTTGATTGACTATTTCATTAAAAATTTTATCAGCGACTATTTTTGGCGTACAATTATATTGTTCTATATCAATCGCTTTTCCCTTCACTTTAGGCCACTCTTGTAATGCCGTTTTAGTTAGTCCCGCTATTCCTCCTAACCATGCACGTGTATCACTTAAATTTTTTAAGCCAAAATATCCTCCTGTATCTTGTACGGTAATGAAGCGTCCACCTTTATCGCTAAAGGTCTTTGCTATTTGACGTGCTTCATTGAATATTTGCTTATTGATAGAGAGAGCTGTCTCTAGGTGATTAATTTTTTGAAGTCCCGTCAAGGAGATAACGCAATCTGAATTGGTGGGAATATTCGTAACAACTGTAGCTTTAAAGTGGTGTAGTCTTAATTTCTTTGCTAATTTAGTCGCTACACCATTTTTATCATCCGTAATTGCAATAATGGAGTTTAGAGGTAGGTTATTCGACGTTTTTTTAGCAGCCTTTTCTGCAGTTGCTAGAATATATCGATGAATTTTTGGTGCCGCAGAATGTTCTTTAGCTAGATTTTTTTTTTTCTGAAGCATCCTCAATCATTTTATTTTGAGATTTTTCTATATAGTTGACAATTTCCTGCAGTGTGTTTAATGAGGCGATTTCACTAGGATCTGTATCTGGCAACTCGGGCAGGTTTTCTTGTATCCCTGCTAAAATCTCCACTCTTTTTATAGAGTCTATACCTAAATCTGACTCAAGCGACATATCTAGGTTTAACATGTCAGCAGGATACCCCGTTTTTTCAGCAATTGAATTTAATAGAAGCTCGGCAATTTGAGCGCCTTCGATTAATGTTTTCGGTGTATGTACCGAGCGAGAAGGAGGTATTACCTGTGAAATTGAGGCTGGAGAGGGGGATGATGATTTATTATCGGCTGTTAGTTCCCTTTCTGGTGTAGTTTCAGTTGCTTTGAAATCAGCTGCTGTTATTGGTTTTGATGGAGTAGCCAAAGTCGATATGTTAGGTGGTTTTTTATCACTTTGTCGTATTGGCATTACTTTTGCGGATATATTCGGAGGCCTGGACACATTTTTTTTAGGATGAGAAGTAGATAAGCTACTAAAAATGGTTTCTACTGTTTTAAGAAACGCTAAATGACTTTTTAACATTGTTTTTTGATAAGTGTTATGTGCCTCTACTGTTTGCTGCTGAAAACGATCAAATAGCTGAAGCAACACAGGATCATTTGATGGTTGTATTTCTTCCTCGTTGTCCATTACT
Organism: Gammaproteobacteria bacterium; assembly: GCA_013697705.1. Taxonomy (NCBI): domain Bacteria; kingdom Pseudomonadati; phylum Pseudomonadota; class Gammaproteobacteria; species Gammaproteobacteria bacterium. Next base: position 30,987 of record JACCWJ010000011.1, read on the forward strand.
TGAGGGGCTTTTTCTTCGTTTGTACCAATACTGTTATCGGCTATTTTTTTATAGTTTTTGTTTATAGCTAGATTTCCTCTTTCCGCAGGAGCATCACTACCCAGCTTGGATTTTTTATCAGACATCTTTATTTCTCCCCTCATAATAGGTATAGCTTCATTTTGAATAAAAGTGTGGGAGGCTACTGGTATGGATTTTGATTGAGCTGAAATATCTTCTTTTGAAGGATAAAGCTTTCCATAGCAAGTGCCTGTGATGTCAACACTGTGTGATTTATGATGTGTAATTTTTGGTGGTTCCTCAACGCTGAAGTCAGCCCACAAACTAGTAAAATTAATTGGAACACCAGCAGTAAATAGCTGGGCTAGTGCACGCCAAAAATTTATAATGCCATCGTTCCTTGGGTCATCTAAATTAATCACTTGAATGGTTTTAAATTTATCAGCAAGTTGTTGTTCAATTAATGTGGTTAATAAAGTATTTGGGCCAACATCAATAAAAATTCTCACCCCGTCTTGATACATCTTATCAATTAATTTTTTAAATATTTCAGCCTGATCATCTTTACTTTGATCATTATAATTTAAAGCCAAATTTAACAGGGTAGTCATATCAAAATTATCTGTTGAAAATGATGCACCCAATTCTCCAAGACCCAGTCCTTCGAAATGATCAATTTTTAAATTTAACTTTTTCAATAAGCTAATGAATACTAGACTAGATATAACAATGGCAGGATTAGCATTTCTGCTCTGATTTAGATCATTTTTTTGTTTAATCGTATTTGTGTCATCAAAACTCGGAACTGGATAGACAATTGTATGTAGTTTAGTATTGATATCAGATTTCGTGCTGACAGCTTCATCCCAAATTTCACGAGCACAGGAAAAGTTTGTGGTCATGTCTTTAGCCATATTCAAATATTGACTGCCTTGACCTGGAAATAAACAAGCTATTTTCACCTTATTTTTTTCATGCCGAATACTATAATAGGTGTCAATCTGGTGGAGCAACATTTTATCCGGCTTATTTTTTATATGAAACATTATCTGGTTCAATTTTTTTTTCAAATCATCCAAACTATGTGCAACTATAGCAATTTGGAACTTTTGATTTTGTTTTACATTACTCTGAGATTCTCTTGCGATGAAAGTTAAAGAGCAATTATTAGTAGAATTTACTATTTCTTGGCATTGACGATACAACGGGTCAACTTTATTGGCTGTCAATGTAATAAGCTCTGTAGACCAAGTGGGTAGTAGAGAGGGATGCTTTCCTGGACCGGTATATTCCTCTAATGCAAGATGAAAGTTACTTCCACCAAATCCAAAAGCACTCACACCCGCACGTCGCGGCGACTGACTGCTGTGTATCCATGGTCTTACCTCGGTGTTCAAATAAAATGGACTCTCTTGAAGATTTAACTTGGGATTTGGTTTGTCTACTTTAATTGTTGGCGGTAATACTTTATGGTGCAATGCCATAACAACTTTAAATAAAGCGGCTGCTCCTGCAGCTCCTTTAGTGTGACCAATTTGTGACTTAATCGAACCTAATGCACACGTTTCCCTATGATGGCCATTTGATTGTGCAAATGCTTTACGTAATCCATTTACTTCAGCCATGTCGCCCGCTTTTGTTCCGGTTCCATGTGCTTCAACTAACTCAACGCTATCCGCAGTAAAATCGGCCATTTCGTATGCTCTGAGAATTGCTCGTGACTGACCTTCTGCCACTGGCGCATAAATACTGGTGTGGCGTCCATCAGATGAAGAACCAATGCCGCGAATGACTGCATAAATTGAGTCTCCATCGTGTTCGGCATCTTCAAGTCGCTTTAGTACAAATAATCCGATACCTTCCCCTAGCAACGTGCCATCAGCTTTATCTGAGAATGGCCGGCAATCACCGCTGATAGAGAGGGCTGGTGTTTTACTGAAACAAAGATAAGTAAAAGGATCGTTGAGCGTATCTGCACCTCCTGAAACTGCCAGATTAATTTCACCTAAATTTAATTCATTAAATGCAGCGGCGACGGAAGAGAGGGAACTTGCACAAGCTGCATCAATGACACAGTTAGTCCCACCGAAATTAAAACGATTAGCAATGCGACCCGCAACAACGTTGCTGAGTAAACCAGGAAAGGTACTTTCCTGCCAAGGTAAATAGGTGCTAGTGGCAGTATCACAAATTTTTTTGGCCATTTCTTTTTCAATACCATGCTGTCCAAGTGCTTTCTCCCAAACCGGCTTTGAAAGTCGGTTACTCATTTCAAATGCTAATTGTTGACCACAAGTAATGCCTAAAATAACGCCGGCTCGACTTAAATCCAAATGACGATAATCCCCCCCCGTAGCTGAATTTAATGCTTGCTTAGTCACTAGCAATGCAAGTAATTGGGTGGAGTCTGTGGCGGCTAATATTGAAGGGGGAATGCCAAACTCAAGAGGATCAAACGTAGATGGTCCAAGAAATCCACCTCTTTTACAATATGTTTTATCGGTGGCTTTAGGATCGGGATCGTAATAATCTTTTAACAGCCAATAGTTAGGAGGAACCTCAGTAATTAAATCTTTTTTTTGCAAAATATTTTTCCAGAATTCCTCGGCATTCTTCGAAGAAGGAAATAAAACCCCTAGGCCTATGATAGCAATAGGCTTTATTTTGATCTGCTTAGATTTCAACCTCCGCACATTCTCGCTCCATATCTAACTGAAACAGCATTAACTAAAAGTATAGTCTTAATAAGAGGGGGAATTTAGCGAAGAAACGAGAAAACAAACGCGTTGCCTCATTGAAAAGTGTTACCGAAGGAAGAGAATCGTTGCCTCACAATTGAGGTTACCCAATTTGTTTGTTAATAATGTAACTATCTGCCTGCTGTTGCCTGTGGGCCCTCATTAATAGT
>JACCWJ010000012.1 GCA_013697705.1 Gammaproteobacteria bacterium
AGATGGTGATGCCAGGAGACAATGTAACGGTAATCGTAACATTGTTGGCGCCAATAGCGATGGAAGATGGCTTACGTTTTGCAATTCGCGAAGGTGGTCGTACAGTGGGTGCTGGTGTAGTAACAAAAGTAGTCGAGTAGCGGCCCTATTCTTGCCTTCTTTTCGGAGAAGGCAAGAAAGACAGAGTAAAAGTTTGATATTTAATAAAATTGATGTACACTAGCCGGTTCATCTTTATGGTGCTATTTGTTTTTTTTTAGGCCAGTAGCTCAATTGGCAGAGTGGCGGTCTCCAAAACCGCAGGTTGGGGGTTCGAGACCCTCCTGGCCTGCCAGATGATTAAAATGCGAGTGGAAGAAAGCGTTAAATGAATTCAAGAACAATCGCTCAGAGTAATCCAGGGGACATAATTAAGTGGTCAATAGTGATCATTTTGACGGTCGCTGGTTTAGTAGCAAATTATTATTTTCACGAAATTGCTTGGCCATTAAGATTGGCCGGTTGGATTATTTTAGCAATTTTTGTTGTTTTTTTAGCCTTGCAAACAGCACAAGGGAAGAGGTTTGAAACTTTTGCCAAAGATGCGCGCATGGAACTTAGAAAGGTTGAATGGCCTACACGTCAAGAAACTATGCAATTTACAATGGGTGTCGTAATCATGGTCATGATAATGGCTTTAGCATTATGGCTAATAGATACTGCATTGTTGTGGGTTGTAAAATGGTTCACGGCCTAGAGAGGGTAGAGAGTAAAATGGCAGAAGAGTTAATAAAGCGTTGGTATATCATCCAAGTGCGTTCTGGCTTTGAGAATCGCGTAGTAGATCTACTGCGTGAACGAATTCGTGTTGAGCATATGGAAGACAAGTTTGCCGAAATCGTGGTCCCCACCGAAGAAGTTGTAGAAATGAAGGGTGGCCAAAAGAAAACAAGCGAAAGAAAGTTTTTCCCAGGGTATGTATTAGTGATGATGCATATGAGCGACCAGACATGGCATTTGGTTAAAAGCATAAATGTGGCTAATCGTTATGTTTTAGGTTTTGTGGGTGGAGATAAACCCACGCCTATTACGCATGAAGAGGCAGACCGAATTCTGCTACGCGTTAAAGAAGGTGTGGCGAAGCCAAAACCAAAAACATTGTTCGAAGCAGGCGAAGTAGTTCGCGTAATAGATGGTCCTTTCGCAGACTTCAATGGTGTAGTTGAAGATGTAAATTATGAGAAAAGTCGTTTAAGAGTCTCTGTATTAATTTTTGGTCGATCAACGCCTGTCGAATTGGAGTTTAGTCAGGTAGAGAAAAGCTAAAACGTTATTTTAACCAGGGGAGCCGCAAGGCGCTAATACCCAAGAGGAGTAAATCATGGCTAAAAAAATGACGGGGCAAATCAAGCTGCAGATCCCTGCAGGTGATGCAAAACCCAGTCCGCCGGTAGGCCCAGCTTTGGGGCAGCATGGCGTTAATATCATGGATTTTTGTAAACAGTTTAATGCGCAAACGCAAAGTGTTGAAAAAGGCTTGATTTTGCCTGTAGTAATCAATGTTTATGCTGATCGTTCATTCACTTTTATCACTAAAAGCCCCCCTGCCGCTGTCCTTCTGAAACGAAGTCTGGGGTTAGACAAGGGTAGTGCCACGCCAAATACTAACAAAGTGGCCAAAGTAACTCGCGCTCAATTAGAAGAAATCGCTACCATAAAAATGCCAGATCTCACTGCTGCAGATATGGATGCCGCTGTGCGCACTATTGCGGGAACAGCGCGAAGTGCCGGTATAGAAGTGGAGGAAGAATAAAATGGCTGAGACAAAAAAACAAAAAGCGATTAGAGAAAAAATTACCCCAGGTAAAGTTTATTCTATTGATGAAGTGTTAGAGCTTGTGCAAAGCCTTCCTGGTGCTGAATTTAAAAAAACTAAAGAAAGTGTCGATGTAGCCATTAATCTGGGGGTAGATCCACGCAAATCTGACCAGGTGGTTAGAGGCGCAAGTGTATTACCTAATGGAACAGGCCGTGAAGTGCGTGTGGCTGTGTTTGCTCAAGGGCAAAATGTAGATCTCGCAACAAATGCGGGCGCTGACAAGGTCGGATTTGAGGACTTAGCAGAAGCCATAAAAGGTGGACAAATTGACTTTGATATATTGATTGCCACGCCGGATGCAATGAGACTTGTTGGTCAGTTAGGCCAGATATTAGGACCAAAAGGACTTATGCCGAATCCAAAAGTGGGAACGGTAACCACTGATGTGGCTACTGCTGTTAAGAATGCGAAAGGTGGTCAGGTACAGTACCGAACCGATAAAGCAGGTATTATCCATTGCTCAATTGGAAAGGTAGATTTTACTGTAGACGCTTTAAAAGAAAATTTAGAAGCATTAGTGGTTGATCTTAAGCGATACAAACCAAGCACTTCTAAAGGTACTTATCTCAAAAAATTAACAATATCAACGACCATGGGTCCTGGTTTACTGGTTGACCTATCAAGTTTGAATATTAAATAAGCCCTTTCTTTGCCAATGTAAAATGGCAGAGTTAGGTTTAAAAGTTCGCGGTAGAGTATTGAAAATTTTCAGTATTCTAATCGTCGAAGACCGCAGGTGTGTTATCATTATTGATTGCACTTAATTTAATGCCTGCGCAGACGGTGTTCCGTTTCAGTGGATTGCCCCTGAACTGGTCACCACAACAGGTAGTGGAGGTTATAAAGTGGCATTAAGATTAGAAGACAAAAAAGTAATCGTTGCTGAAGTTGCAGAAGTAGCGTCAAGATCTTTGTCTGCCTTAGCTGCTCATTATCGTGGTTTAACGGTTACTCAGTTAAATACGTTGCGAGCAAATGCTAGAAAGAACAAGATTTACATGCGAGTCGTGCCAAATACTTTGGCAATACGCGCTCTGGAAGATACCGAGTTTGGCTGCTTAAATGAAGCCTTGGTTGGACCAGTAGTGTTGATGTTCTCTCTTGAGGACCCAGGCTCTGCAGCACGTTTAGTACGTGATTTTGTCAAAACGCATGAAAAATTTGAAGTAAAAGCTTTGGCCCTTGGTGGTAAATTATTAGCCGCTCAACAGCTTGAAGCGGTTGCTCAATTACCAACGCGTGATCAAGGTATTTCACTATTAATGTCAGTAATGCAAGCTCCAGTTACCAAATTGGTACGTACATTAGTTGAGCCTTATGCAATGCTAGTACGTACAGTGGCGGCAGTTCGTGATCAAAAACAAGCTGCTTAATCCAAGTTAGATTTTTGTTAGGAGTCCTATAAATGGCTGTTTCTAAAGATGATATTTTGCAAGCAATCTCTGATATGAGCGTAATGGATGTTGTTGAACTTGTTAAAGCAATGGAAGACAAATTCGGTGTATCTGCTGCCGCTGCAGTAGTTGCTGCACCAGCTGCCGCCGCCGCAGGCGAAGCTGTTGAAGAACAGACAGAATTCAATGTTGTAATGACAAGCTTTGGCGCAAATAAAATTGAAGTTATCAAAGTCATCCGCGCTATCACTGGCCTTGGTTTAAAAGAAGCGAAAGACATGGTTGAAGGTGTTCCTTCTCCTGTTAAGGAAGCGATCTCTAAAACTGAAGCTGATGACATCAAGAAAAAATTAGTAGATGCTGGCGCGTCAGTCGACGTCAAATAACTATTATTTAATTTTTAAGAGTGCCGGCCATTTTGGCGGGCACTCTATTTTTTTGTGACTCATTCACGCCACTTTTTCAATGAGGAACACGCATGCCAAATACACATCAAGAGAAGAAATCTGGTAAATCTGTCAACATTTCTTATTCACATACCGAAAAAAAGCGAATTCGCAAAAACTTTGGTAAAAAACCAAGCGCCTTGGAAGGTTCTTTTCTTAAAAATCATAAATTGGATCTTTTAGCGATACAGTTAAATTCTTATGAAAACTTTTTACAAAGTAATATTGATCTAGATAAAAAACAAGATTTTGGTCTGCACTCGGCTTTTAACGCCGTATTTCCTATTGTTAGCTATTCGGGACATGCCCGTTTAGATTACGTCAGTTATTCCTTGGGCGAGCCTACTTTTGATGTTAAAGAATGTAAGATGCGAGGTTTAACTTTCGCGGCTCCGTTACGGGTAAAAGTTCGTTTAGTGGTGTTTGATAAAGATTCCACCACCCCTGTCGTTCGCGACATAAAAGAGCAAGAAGTTTATATGGGTGAGGTACCCTTAATGACTGAAACGGGTAGTTTCGTTATTAATGGAACAGAACGGGTTGTCGTGTCACAGTTGCATCGATCCCCAGGTGTGTTCTTTGAGCATGATAAAGGTAAAACTCATTCCTCGGGCAAATTACTATATTCTGCTCGTGTTATTCCTTACCGTGGATCTTGGTTAGATCTTGAGTTCGATCCTAAGGATAGTATTTTTGTTCGTATTGATAGACGCCGTAAACTGCCAGCCACCATCCTGTTGCGTGCATTAGGCTATACATCAGAAGAAATCCTGTCGATTTTCTTCGAAACAAATACCTTTGATATTAAAGAAGAAGGTTACACTTTACATTTAATCCCAGAAAGAATTCGTGGCGAAATTGCTGTAAATGATATCGCTGACAAAAAAGGGAAGGTGATCATAGAGCAGGGCCGACGTATTTCAATGAGACACGTGCGCCTTATCGAAAAGGCCGGCATCGAAGAACTTCACGTTCCTGCAGATTACATGATTGGTAAAGTTATTGCGAAACCCGTGGTCGACAAAGAGACCGGTGACATTATTGCCAATGCAAATGATGAGATTACCAACGAGTTACTGAACACCTTTAATAAGGCGGGTGTTAAATCCTTCGAAACTTTATATACCAATGATTTAGACCGTGGCCCTTATATCTCTGATACCTTGCGAATTGATCCTACTGTGAATCCGCTTGAGGCATTGGTTGAAATTTATCGCATGATGCGTCCTGGTGAGCCTCCTACGAAGGAAGCAGCGGAAAATCTTTTTGAGAATCTTTTCTTCACGCAAGAAAGATACGATTTATCTGCTGTGGGTCGTATGAAATTTAACAGAAGAGTGGGCCGACAAGACTTAACCGGTTCTGGAGTATTATCCAAAGAAGATATTATTGCTGTAATTAAAGTATTGGTAGATATTCGTGATGGTCGGGGTGAGGTTGATGATATCGATCATCTTGGAAATCGACGTGTCCGAAGTGTAGGTGAAATGGCGGAAAATCAGTTCCGGGTCGGTTTAGTGCGCGTGGAACGTGCTGTAAAAGATCGATTAAGCCTTGCTGATGTCGAGAGCTTAATGCCTCAAGACCTCATCAATGCTAAACCTGTGTCAGCGGCTATTAAGGAGTTTTTTGGCTCCAGTCAGTTGTCACAATTTATGGATCAAAATAATCCTTTATCAGAAATAACGCACAAGCGACGTGTTTCAGCATTGGGCCCAGGCGGTCTTACGCGTGAGCGCGCAGGCTTTGAAGTGCGTGACGTACATCCGACCCATTATGGTCGTGTTTGCCCAATTGAAACGCCAGAAGGACCCAATATCGGTCTTATCAACTCGCTAGCAATGTTTGCTCGAACTAATGAGTATGGATTTTTAGAAAGTCCTTATCGTAAAGTCATTAACGGCAAAATTACCGAAGAGTTTGATTATTTATCTGCAATTGAAGAAGGTGATTATTATATTGCGCAGGCGAATACTGTCATCGACGATAACGATATGTTAATAGATGAGTTGGTATCTTGCCGATACAAAGGTGAATTTACGCTCAGTACGCCAGATAAAATTGATTATATGGATGTTTCTCCTCGGCAAATCGTCTCTGTTGCAGCTTCATTAATACCCTTTTTAGAACATGATGATGCGAATCGTGCGTTGATGGGTTCAAACATGCAACGGCAGGCAGTCCCTACCCTACGTCCTGAGAAACCATTGGTAGGAACAGGCATAGAACGTTTGGTGGCCTCTGATTCTGGAGCGACCGTGGTTGCTAAAAGAGGTGGCATTGTAGATTCAGTCGATGCTGCTCGCATTGTGGTGAGAGTTAGCGATGAAGATAATAGTAATGATGATGTTGGGGTAGATATTTACAACCTAACTAAATTTACCCGTTCTAATCAAAATACCTGTATTAACCAAAGGCCCCTTGTTGAAGTAGGCGATATTGTTGAGAAAGGTGACGTCCTTGCGGATGGACCTTCAACTGATATTGGTGAATTAGCCTTAGGTCAAAACTTGTTAATAGCTTTCATGCCTTGGAATGGATATAACTTCGAGGATTCAATCTTAATTTCAGAGCGTGTTGTTGAAGAAGATAGATTTACTACTATCCATATTCAAGAGCTCACTTGTGTGGCGCGAGACACGAAGTTGGGGCCTGAAGAAATTACGGGTGATATTCCAAATGTTGGCGAAGGCGCTCTCTCTAAATTAGATGAAGCCGGTATTGTATATATTGGTGCAGAAGTCGATACCAGCGATATTCTCGTTGGAAAAGTTACACCTAAAGGGGAAACACAGTTAACCCCAGAAGAAAAATTGCTTCGGGCAATTTTTGGTGAAAAAGCATCTGATGTTAAGGATTCTTCATTAAGAGTTCCGCCGGGTGTCAGCGGCACTGTGATCGACGTGCAAGTTTTTACCCGCGAAGGCGTTAAAAAAGACGTGCGGGCGCTTGAGATTGAAAAATCTGAGCTAAGTAAAATCAAAAAGGATCTGAATGACGAGTTACGTATTCAGGAAGAGTCTTTATTTAACAGAGTTGAGTCACAACTGTTAAATAAACCGGCAGAAAAAGGTCCTAATAAACTTAAACCAGGTACTAAAATCACCAAGAATTATCTGATGGAAATACCTAAAGAGAAATGGTTTGAAATTAGTCTTCGCAATGATGAGTCAAATGCTCGCCTTGAAAATGCTTCCGCGCAATTAAAGCAACTACGCAATGAATATGCTGAAAAACTAGAAGCTAAGCGTAATAAGCTGATGCAAGGGGACGATTTAGCTCCGGGTGTTATCAAGATTGTTAAAGTTTATTTGGCTGTTAAGCGACGCGTGCAACCCGGCGATAAAATGGCTGGACGTCATGGTAACAAGGGGGTGATTTCGTCGATTACTCCTATCGAAGATATGCCCTATTTAGAAGATGGCACGCCTGTCGATATCGTTCTTAATCCCTTAGGTGTACCTTCACGTATGAACGTTGGTCAGGTGCTCGAAACCCATTTGGGTTGGGCGGCAAAAGGATTAGGACTGAAAATAGGCAAAATGCTTGAAGAGAAACGAAAAGTGGCGGAAATGCGAGAGTTTCTGCATCAGATTTACAATTTGGGCGAAAGTCCAAACGTTGATCTGGACGGTTTGACTGATGAAGAAATTATTAGGCTCTCTAAAAATCTTCGCGGCGGAGTTCCAGTGGCAACGCCTGTATTTGATGGAGCTAATGAAGCTGAAATTAAAAAGATGCTTCAGCTAGCCTCTTTACCAGAAGAAGGTCAAGCCTACTTAATTGATGGCAGGACAGGGGAGCAGTTTGATAGAGCTGTAACGGTAGGGTACATGTATATGCTGAAGCTCAACCATTTGGTCGATGATAAGATGCATGCGCGTTCTACAGGATCGTACAGTTTAGTAACCCAGCAACCCTTGGGCGGAAAGGCTCAGTTTGGTGGTCAACGATTTGGGGAAATGGAAGTGTGGGCACTTGAGGCTTATGGCGCTTCTTATACTCTCCAAGAAATGTTAACAGTGAAGTCAGACGATGTGGTGGGAAGAACACGAATTTACAAAAACATCGTGGATAACGACCATCGAATGGAAGCGAGTATGCCTGAATCTTTTAATGTTTTAATGAAGGAAATCAGGTCATTAGGTATTGATTTTACCTTAGAGCATGATTAGATCTGAAAGGTTATCTCTACCATTTAAGGCAGAGATAACCTGCTTGAATAATTAATAAGAAAAGCGTTTTAGCGCTAGGCCATAGAGTATGAATGATAACGTGAATCGATAGGAGAACAGAATGAGAGATTTAGTCAATCTTCTCAGACGTGAGCATGTTGAAGAATTTGATGCGATTAAGATAGGTCTTGCGTCCCCAGAAATGATTCGTTCTTGGTCTTTTGGCGAAGTTAGAAAGCCGGAGACAATTAACTATAGAACGTTCAAACCAGAACGTGAAGGGCTTTTCTGTGCCAAAATTTTTGGTCCCATTAAAGATTACGAATGCTTATGTGGCAAGTATAAACGCCTTAAACACCGTGGTGTTATTTGCGAGAAATGTGGGGTTGAAGTTACCTTATCTAAAGTGCGTCGTGAGCGCATGGGACACATTGAGCTAGCAAGCCCAGTTGCTCATATTTGGTTCTTGAAATCATTACCATCCCGTATTGGTTTATTATTAGATATGACATTACGCGATATCGAACGGGTGCTCTACTTCGAAGCTTTCGTGGTCATTGAACCAGGAATGACGCCTTTCACTAAAGGTCAATTGCTCTCTGAAGAAGCCTATCTTGATGCAATGGAAGAATATGGGTCTGAATTCCAAGCTCTTATGGGCGCAGAAGCAATCCAAAAGCTACTTCGTGATATTGATCTTGAGAATGAAATAATACATCTTCGTGAAGAGATACCTGTTACTACTTCGGATACGAAGCTTAAGAAGCTCACCAAACGTCTGAAAGTGATGGAGGCATTTGCTCAATCGGGTAATAAACCTGAGTGGATGATCATGAGTGTACTACCTGTTCTACCGCCAGATTTACGACCATTGGTTCCGTTAGATGGTGGTCGCTTTGCTACTTCAGATCTTAATGATCTTTATCGTCGAGTGATTAATCGTAATAACCGTCTTAAAAGATTACTCGATCTCAGCGCTCCTGATATTATTGTGCGCAACGAAAAACGAATGCTACAAGAAGCAGTTGACGCATTGTTGGATAATGGTCGACGAGGCCGCGCCATAACAGGTTCCAACAAACGTCCTTTAAAATCTCTTGCGGATATGATTAAAGGTAAACAAGGCCGTTTCCGTCAGAACTTATTAGGAAAACGAGTAGATTACTCAGGCCGTTCAGTTATCGTTGTAGGACCTACACTTCGGCTGCACCAATGCGGTCTTCCGAAGAAAATGGCTCTCGAACTCTTTAAGCCTTTTATTTTTAGTAAATTGCAGTATAGAGGTCTTGCTACAACGATCAAAGCAGCTAAAAAAATGGTAGAAGGAGAAGCTCCTGAAGTCTGGGATATTCTCGAAGAAGTTATTCGAGAACATCCTGTATTGTTAAATCGCGCACCTACTTTACATAGATTGGGTATTCAAGCTTTTGAACCCGTTTTGATTGAAGGGAAGGCTATTCAGTTACATCCATTAGTCTGTACTGCATACAATGCGGATTTTGACGGCGATCAAATGGCAGTTCACGTACCACTGACATTAGAGGCGCAGCTTGAAGCGCGCACCCTCATGATGTCCACCAATAATATTTTATCTCCAGCGAATGGTGAGCCAATTATTGTACCTACTCAAGACGTAGTCCTTGGGCTCTATTATATGACCCGGGACCGCATTAATGCGAAAGGTGAAGGCATGGCCTTCCAGAATTGTGATGAGGTTATGCTTGCTTATGCCAATAAATCGGTCGACATACATGCAAAAATTAGTGTTCGTATCAATGAAACAATAGTTGATGATGAAGGCAATAAAGAAACACACCGTCGTCGCATTAATACGACTGTCGGTCGGGCATTATTATGGGAAATCGTTCCCAAAGGTTTGCCATTCGCATTAATTGATCAAGCGTTAACGAAGAAGGTGGTCTCATCCCTTCTTAATATTTGTTATCGTCGCCTCGGGCTCAAAGCAACGGTGATTTTTGCAGATCAGCTAATGTATACCGGCTATCGGTATGCAACCCGTTCGGGAATATCTATTGGTGTAAATGATTTAGTTATCCCTAACACTAAGGCCGAAATTATTGCAAGTGCTGAAGATGAGGTGCGTGAGATTGAAAATCAATTTGCCACCGGCCTCGTAACACAGGGCGAGCGGTACAATAAGGTGGTTGATATTTGGTCACATACTAACGATCAAGTTGCTAAAGCAATGATGGAAAAATTAGCAACCGAAATGGTTATTGATGCAGAAGGTAAAGAAGTTAAACAAAGCTCGTTCAACTCCATTTTTATGATGGCCGATTCAGGGGCGCGGGGTTCTGCAGCTCAGATGCGACAGCTCGCAGGTATGCGAGGCTTAATGGCTAAGCCCGATGGTACCATTATTGAAACACCTATTACGGCTAACTTCAGAGAAGGATTGAGTGTATTACAATACTTCATCTCTACTCACGGTGCGCGTAAGGGTCTTGCAGATACCGCGTTGAAGACTGCAAACTCGGGTTATCTAACCAGACGTTTAGTCGATGTGGCTCAGGATGTGGTGGTGACAGTAACAGACTGCGGCACTGAAAATGGCTTGGTAATGTCACCCCATATCGAAGGTGGTGATGTGGTTGAGCCGCTACGTGAGCGGGTCCTGGGACGTGTTGTGGCTGAAGATGTGTATGATCCAAAGACCAACGAAGCCTTGATTGATCAAGGAACACTGTTAGACGAAAAATTAGTAGATATTTTAGAAGAAAGAGGTGTTGAACAGGTTAATGTACGTTCTGGAATTACCTGTGATTCACGTTATGGCGTTTGCGCAAAATGTTATGGTCGTGATTTAGCACGCGGACATTTGGTTAATATTGGGGAAGCAGTGGGTGTTATTGCCGCCCAATCAATTGGTGAGCCAGGAACACAGCTTACCATGCGTACATTCCACATCGGGGGAGCCGCTTCTCGTGCTACCGCTGTAAATAATGTACAGGTTAAGTCAAAGGGCGTCATCAAGCTCCACAATTTAAAAACAGTCAGACATGCAAGCGGAAATTTGATTGCGGTATCTCGTTCAGGCGAGCTTGCTGTCATTGATAGCCATGGTAGAGAGCGTGAACGCTATAAAATCCCATATGGAGCTGTAATATCCATTGATGATAGTGCAGATGTTCAAGCTGGCCAGGTTGTTGCACAATGGGATCCACATACTCATCCTATTATTACTGAGGTGGCGGGTGTCGTTAAATTCGTAGATTTTATTGATGGCGTTACAATGAATCGCCAAACAGATGAAGTAACCGGATTGAGTAGTATCGTCATCATGAGTCCCAAGCAAAGAAGCTCCACGGGTAAAGAACAGCGTCCAATGGTTAAACTCGTCACTGAAAAAGGTGAGGAAATTGTAATTGCAGGCACAAATTTGCCGGCTCACTATTTCTTGCCAAATGGTGCCATTGTAAATATTGAAAATGGCTCAACAGTTGGTGTGGGTGACTTTATAGCGCGTATCCCACAAGAAACATCGAAGACTCGCGATATTACAGGTGGTCTACCACGCGTAGCCGATCTATTTGAAGCGAGAAGACCGAAGGATGCCGCTGTATTAGCTGAGATTTCCGGTATAGTCAGTTTCGGTAAAGAAACAAAAGAAAAGCGCAGATTGATTATTTCTGGGCATAACGGAGACATACACGAAGAGCTTATTCCAAAATGGCGTCATGTGACGGTGTTTGAAGGTGAAAATGTTGAAAAAGGTGAAACAATCGCTGACGGACCGCCAGATCCACATGATATTTTACGGCTTTTAGGCGTGAATGCATTGGCAAACTATATTGTGAATGAAGTACAAGATGTTTATCGATTACAAGGTGTGAAAATCAATGATAAACATATCGAAATAATCGTTCGCCAAATGTTGCGAAAAGTATTAGTTACAGATACTGGAGACACTAAGTTGTTAAGAGGTGAGCAGGTTGAGAAGAATCGCTTAGTCGAAGAAAACGATAAGCTTACTCAAAATGAATTCCCGGCACGATGGGAGCCTGTTTTACTCGGAATAACAAAGGCATCTTTGGCAACGGAATCCTTTATTTCTGCTGCCTCATTCCAAGAGACGACACGTGTTTTAACCGAAGCTGCTGTCAGTGGTAAGCGGGATGAGTTAAGAGGATTAAAAGAAAACGTAATCGTGGGTCGTTTAATCCCAGCGGGGACAGGATTTGCTTATCATATGATGCGCAGAAAGAAACAAACAGCAGCAGTAAAAACGCCTTACTCAGAAGCTGAGGAGAAACGTATTACTGAAAATGAAGTGGAGCAAGCGCTGAGTGAAGCCCTAAAGGCTCCAAGTAATGAAGAAGCTTCTGATAAAGCATAGTGTAAGGATCTGCCCGTTTTAGAAAGTTAAGACGGGTAGATGCAAAAGTTTGTTGCTTACCTGGGAAAAATTGCTAGAATTGGCGGTTTGTCGCTGAATCAAAGTAATCAGGGATTGCAAAGTTCCTGTCTTCAAATTTCTGTCTGGCTTGAAAACATTCCTGCCGGTATTGACATGAGGCAAAAATCTATATAGAATCCCGCCTCCGCTCCATCTTAGGGGTGAGTGGTAATTATTATTTTGGAGTTATTAAAGTATGGCAAGAATCAGCCAGCTGGTTCGTAAACCGCGCAAAAGTAAGAAAGTTAAAAGTAAAGTCCCTGCTTTAAATAGCAGCCCTCAGAAACGTGGCGTATGCACTCGTGTTTATACGACTACACCTAAAAAACCTAACTCGGCGCTTCGTAAGGTCGCTCGGGTACGTTTAACGAATGGCAGTGAAGTTTCCGCATATATCGGCGGTGAGGGTCACAATTTGCAAGAGCACTCCGTGGTGCTTATTCGCGGAGGCCGGGTAAAAGATTTACCAGGTGTTCGTTATCATATCGTTAGAGGTAGTTTAGATACGGCTGGGGTAGGCGGTAGACGTCAAGGTCGGTCTAAATATGGTGAAAAAAGGCCTAAGGAATAAAAGAGGGTATTTGAATGTCGAGAAGAAGTGCTGCGCGTAAAAGAGAGGTGATGCCAGATCCTTTATTCCATAGTAAGGTTGTGGCCAAATTGATCAATTGTGTTATGTCGGATGGTAAAAAATCTACTGCCGAACGAATCGTATATGGTGCATTAAGCCGTATAGCTGGACGTGAACGTGATGAAGAAGCTGGTAGTGGCGAAGAAAGCAGTGCAGGCGGTGCAGCGGCAGCGTTACTGGGCGAAAATGGTAAGAAAAATGCCCTGGAAGCCTTGAAAAAAGCGCTTGATAACGTGAGCCCAAAAGTTGAAGTGAAATCTCGCCGTGTAGGTGGTTCAACATACCAGGTTCCAGTAGAGGTTAGAGCAGATCGTCGCGATGCAGTAGGTATGCGCTTATTAGTTACTTTCGCAGCAAAAAGAGGCGAAAAAACAATGGGTGAGCGCCTCGCAAATGAAATTAGGGATGCCGTGCAAAACAGAGGCGGTGCAGTGAAAAAATGTGAAGATATTCACAAAATGGCCGAAGCGAATAAAGCTTTTGCACATTATCGGTGGTAATAAAAAATGGCACGTCTAATTCCAATAGAAAGAACTCGTAATATAGGCATTATGGCTCATATTGATGCGGGAAAAACAACTACAACAGAACGCATTCTGTTTTATACAGGCGTATCTCATAAAATTGGTGAAGTGCATGAAGGCACGGCAGTGATGGATTGGATGGAGCAAGAGCGTGAGCGAGGGATAACAATTACCTCTGCTGCGACACATTGCTCATGGTCAGGTATGGATAGACAGTTTCCAGAGCATCGTATCAATATTATTGATACCCCTGGTCACGTAGATTTTACTATTGAAGTTGAACGGTCATTACGTGTTCTTGATGGTGCATGTGCAGTATTTGATTCTGTAGGCGGCGTTGAGCCTCAAACAGAAACAGTGTGGCGGCAGGCTAATAAATATGGAGTGCCACGACTCGGGTTCGTTAATAAAATGGATCGTGCTGGCGCAGATTTTATGCGTGTTGTTAGGCAGGTAAGAGAGCGTTTAGGCGGAAATCCTGTGCCTATTCAAATTCCTATTGGCGCCGAAGAAAACTTCAAAGGCGTGGTTGACTTAGTGCGGATGAAGGCAATTTACTGGAATGAAAGCGACAAAGGCATGACCTATGACGCAAAAGAGATTCCTGAAGAATTACAAGAACTCTGTAATGAGTGGCGTGAAAAGATGGTGGAAGCTGCGGCGGAAGCTAATGAACAACTGATGGAAAAATATCTCGA
The DNA here is from genome assembly GCA_013697705.1 of Gammaproteobacteria bacterium. NCBI lineage: Bacteria > Pseudomonadati > Pseudomonadota > Gammaproteobacteria > Gammaproteobacteria bacterium. The sequence goes on from JACCWJ010000012.1 coordinate 14,144, forward strand.
TGCTGGGGATCTGTCGGAAGAAGAAATCAAGCAAGGCATTCGACAAAGAACCATTGGGAATGAAATCGTTCCTCTATTGTGTGGTTCTGCATTTAAGAATAAGGGCGTTCAAGCCTTGTTAGATGCTGTTATCGAATACCTTCCTGCTCCGGTTGATGTGCCCGCTATTACGGGTATTCTAGATGATAAAGATGAGTCTAAAGGTGAGCGAGGGGCAAGTGATACAGAGCCTTTTTCTGCGCTGGTATTTAAAATTGCAACTGATCCCTTTGTAGGTACTTTGACATTTTTCAGAGTTTATTCTGGAGTGTTAAAGTCTGGCGATTCAATTTATAACCCAGTCAAAAGAAAGAAAGAACGGGTTGGCCGAATTCTTCAAATGCATGCAAATGCACGCGAAGAAATCAAAGAAGTACGCGCGGGCGATATCGCTGCAGCAGTAGGTCTCAAGACTGTCACAACGGGTGACACATTGTGTGATTTAGATAAGATCATCACCTTAGAAAGAATGGAATTCCCTGAGCCTGTTATTTCGGTTGCTGTTGAACCAAAGACAAAAGCTGATCAAGAAAAAATGGGCATTGCACTTGGAAAGTTAGCGCAAGAAGATCCTTCTTTCCGCGTGCATACCGACGAAGAGTCAGGCCAAACTATTATTTCAGGTATGGGTGAGCTTCATTTGGAAATTATTGTTGATAGAATGAAGCGCGAATTTAATGTCGAAGCGAATGTTGGTAAGCCTCAAGTAGCCTACCGCGAAACTATTAAAAAGCAAATCGAGCAAGAAGGTAAGTACATTAAGCAGTCAGGCGGCCGCGGTCAGTACGGACATGTCAAAATTAAACTGGAACCTCGTGAGGCAGGCGAAGGCTTCGAGTTCGTTAATGCAATCGTTGGCGGTATTATTCCAAGAGAATATATTCCTGCCGTAGAAAAAGGGATTGTTGAACAAATGCAAAACGGCGTAATCGCCGGATATCCAGTGGTGGATGTCAAAGTGACATTATATGATGGATCATTCCATGAAGTAGATTCTAATGAAATGGCCTTTAAAGTTGCAGGGTCCATGGCATTCAAAGAAGGTGCTAAGAAAGCTGCACCTATTCTCCTTGAGCCAATTATGAAGGTTGAGGTTGTTACTCCTGAAGATTACATGGGTGATGTGATGGGTGATCTTAATCGTAGGCGCGGAATTCTACAGGGAATGGATGAAAACCCCACAGGCAAAATTATTAATGCTCAAGTTCCGTTGTCCGAAATGTTTGGTTATGCGACATCCTTGCGTTCATTAACTCAAGGTCGCGCAACCTATACAATGGAATTTACTAAATACACAGAAGCACCTGCAAATATCGCAGAAGCTATCATAGATCAGCAATCATAGGTTAAAGAGGTAGTTAAGCCATGGGCAAAACATTTAAGCGTGATGATACGGTAAGATCGAGTGGTATTGGCAAAGTTTTCTACGAGAAAAAAAGCTTGGTAGGAGCGCTTATAGAGATAATGGCGAGAGATTTATTTATAACACATGATGGTGATAACAATAATCATCAACCTAACGTACTTGGTGGTGATAACAATAATCACCAACATAATGTACAGGAAGAACGTATCAATCAGAGGTTAGAGGGGTAGTTTAATTATGGCAAAAGAAAAATTTCAACGTGATAAAGAGCACGTAAACGTAGGAACTATTGGCCACGTTGACCATGGTAAGACGACATTAACAGCGGCGTTGACGAAGGTGATGGCGGAGCAACATGGTGGTG
>JACCWJ010000013.1 GCA_013697705.1 Gammaproteobacteria bacterium
ATCCAGCATCGGATCTGGATCCCGCGAATAAATCGCAGGACGACGTGGAAGGGTGGGTCGCGGGACGACGGTAGGTAAGGTAGGACCAATTTTTTGTCCAGCACAAAGAATTTTTGCTTTGTACTGGGCAAAGTTATTTTGAAATAATTCAAGGTGTTGAGAATTACTCGAATTTTTTTGAGTTGCTAAAAGGGTATGTTTTGCGAAGTCGAAGGCCAATGAGCGAATTTAGAGCTCACTACCCTGCAACGTTGTGTGAACAATATTCATTAACTGAAGATTCTAACTTAGCATTGCCAATAATACGCGTTGCTTCTCGTATACCCGACAAATATGCTCCATGTGTTGTGGCTGGATATTCTGGATGGGTTGCCTCGCCCGCAAAGAAAATTTTATTTTCAAGAGGTTCTGATAAGACAAGATAATCGTTACTGCTACCGCCTACAAGTGCATGAGAATACGATCCATAAGAATAGCAATCATTAGCCCAGCGAGTAATAAAACTTTGTTGTGGCTGCGGCACAGAGGAACCAAACATTTGTTGTAGCGTATGCATAACCGTTCTGATAATAGAGGCATCAGTCATTTTTTCAAATTCTATAGCCATCTCTCCAGCCAGTCCGCACATAATCATTGGTTTGCCATAGTAGAGCGAAAAATTATGAAAAAATGCTGGCGTTTTATAATCGTCTGCTAAGTAGGAAAATATTCTATCATTTTCAGGCCAGAAACGGTGGGGAAATTGCAATAGAATTTTATTTAGCACACCCATACCTAGTCGATGCAATGAGGCAATTTTTCGATCAGGTAATGCTGGCATGAATTGTATTGTATCTTTCTTCAACGCGCCTAATGGAATGGTAATAATCACCGCATCCGCTTCTAACTTACCCTTTGTGGTTTGTACTTGTACCGCCTTTTTTGAATAATCAATAGCGACAACCTTGGTAGCTAGTTCAATTTTAGAGAAACCCGCTAAGCCATTAATAATGGGCCCATATCCCGACACCATTAAATGGTGCCCTCCTTCTAGGGACACCTCATCATCCCAATGTCTCGCTGATAAGTTATTAACATCAGCGCCAGTGTATAAGGACAAAACTAGTTTATACCAATTGAAGATTTTTGAATTGAAAATGGGGGTGTGTTTTATGGCAACGTTTAATGCTTGGTCTAAAGTAATATCCGTCGGTTGAGAATTCGCAAATTCGCTGGCAGCTGTTAATAATTGGTGAAATTGATTATCCAACTTATTTAGTTCATTAGAGTCATATTGGGTAATCTGATGAGCAAAAAAAACAGAATCCATACCAATAGTCTTGGTCTGGCACTTATATTGTTTCGCTAATTCTGCTATAGGGTTGTTTGTCATGCCGTGGATAATGAAGGCCCCAATATCAAATGGTATCCCCATGGAATAATCGCTCCATGTTCTTCCTCCGATACGATTCCTTGCTTCTAATATTGTTACATCAAAACCTTGTGCATTTAATTCTTTAGCCGCAGCAAGTCCTGCTATGCCAGCACCGACAACAATTATTTTTGTGTTATCACTCATTCGTATATCCTTTCCATAATAATCAAAATTGGTTCTGCTTTATTCCATTCGCTAATTTGCTAGATTGGTATGAGCATATCATAGCTGCATATATCCCCCCACCGAAAAGATGTAACTCTTGGTAATTATGCAGCCTAACTATTGTCGTTTAAATTTTTACCATGCATACTGTTTTGTTTTCATTCTCACGCTAACCTGTCCAAGCATCAACGAAAAGGAATGTATTTATGAGATTTTTCTTGATAAATTTGATCGTCATTGGATGTACTCTCTTTGATTTTCATTCCGCAGCATACGCCTGCACGGACTTCAGGCTTACTGCAAAAGATAAAACTATCATCATCACCCGAAGCATGGAGTTTGCATTAGATTTAAAATCAAATTTGCGCACTTCGCCACGTACTAGGGTTTTTACTATGACTGCCCCAAACGGAAAGGAAGGGTTATCTTGGAAAGCAAAATACGGTTATGCTTATCTCGATGGCTTAAATATTGACGCAGCAATTGATGGCATCAACGAAAAAGGTCTCTCTTTTGGCGCGCTCTTTCTGCCAGATTTAGCGCAATATCAAAATGTGCCACGAGGCGAAGAGAAAAAATCATTACCCTACATCAATATAGGTGACTGGATTTTAGGAAATTTTGAAACAGTTGCTCAAGTTAAAAATGCTTTATCTCAGATATATGTGTGCAATCACACCATAACCGGCCTACAAAACACTTTTTTTCCCCTGCACTTTTCAATCTATGATGCCACTGGAGCTGGTATTGTAGTCGAATATGTGCAAGGTAAAGTAAAAATTTATGACAATAAAATAGGTGTTTTAACCAACTCCCCTACCTATGACTGGCATATTACTAATCTTAATAATTACGTGAATTTGTTACCCAAAAATCCTGCTCCCACTCTCCTAAATGGCATTGTTTTTGCAGCAACGGGACAAGGTTTTGGCATGATAGGCTTACCCGGAGACATCTCCCCTCCTTCACGTTTTGTAAAGATTGCTACGCAAATTCGAGTGGTTATGCCCGTCGAAACCAGCACAGATCTTCTAAATCTAGCAGAGCACATTATCAATAATGTGGATATACCGCGTGGTTTAGCGCGTGAACCTAAAAATAAAAATTACAGTAATGAAATCACACAATGGGTAGTATTTAAAGATGTAACACATAAAGTGCTGTATTTCAGAACCTACCAAAATTTAGTTTTGCGTGGTTTGCCCTTAGATAAAATTGATTTCTCTCCAAATGCCAAACTTTTAAAAATGCCACTTACATCATCGACACCTATTCAAGATGTCACCGCCCAATTAATACATTCCGGAGCTCACTCATAGAAGTTTGAGGCAAGGATTTACTCGCATTAGGACGTAATACTGTAGGAGGCAATCGTCACGCGAATAAATAGCTGGGCGACGTGATTTGTACCCCTCTAAATAAGCCTTATTTCGAAGGTGACAATAACGCCGTCGTCCCGCAACCAAACCCCTCCACGTCGTCCCGCAACCAAACCCCTCCACGTCGTCCCGCAACCAAACCCCTCCACGTCGTCCCGCGATTTATTCGCGGGATCCAGCATCGGATCTGGAT
>JACCWJ010000014.1 GCA_013697705.1 Gammaproteobacteria bacterium
GGATCCAGCATCTGATTTGGATCCCGCGAATAAATCGCGGGACGACGTGGGGGGTGGGTCGCGGGACGACGTGAAGGGATGGATCCCGGGACGATGGTAAGTAGAACCAATTTTTTGTCCAGCATACTACCGTTATTTAGGCTGTATTGTTATCTCTATTCAATATTGCTATAAGCTTCAACTTTGTACTTTCTAATACATCGTTTGGCAAAATTCTGCAGGAGTGCATCCTTTATCAAGTGGTCTACCAAGATATAAAATGAATCAAATACTAAATGATCGAACAAATTAAGGCAATTATGGACTATCGCGGCAAGAAAAATTGTTAACGAAATGATAAATGATTTATGTACTTAACTTGAAACTATTAGATGGACGCGACTTAATGCAAAGTCAAAAGGAATAACATGGAGTTTAAAAGGAGGGAATAATAAATAAGTAACATCGAGGATTCATTATGCGTAGTAAAAAAAGTTTAATTATTGCATCCACATTTCTTTTAAGTATAAGTTCAACCAGTTTTGGTTATTCAACTTATTTTCAAAACAACACTGGATATTATTGTGGCGGGCAACTTGGGCTTGCGGATGTCCATGAAAGAGAGTCAGACTTGTACTTCTCTAACTCTTCAATTGCAGATAAAGGATTAGCTGGACGAATATTTTTTGGAGTAGATCTTTCTCCTAATATTGGTTTTGAAATTGGAATTGCGCGATATTCAGATGTAACTATTGAGGATAGGTATTCAAAAATGCAGTTTTCACAATTATCCGTTGATGTTCTTGCAAAATTTTCAGCCCCAGTTGATCGTGATTTGAGTTTTTATGCAAAGGCCGGCGTTGCGGGTGTGAGTCAATATAATTTTAAATTTGGCTCCCGAAATGGATTGGAAAGTTTAGAAGGTTGTGATAGTTACTCTCGTCCCCTAGTAGGTGTAGGCTTGGCTTATAGTATTAATCCTAGAGCAAAATGCGATATTGGAGCATATCATATCTTTGGAGAAGGTTATCTGGAAGACATAAATTTTTTAGGTGCTGGAGTTGCATTTAGAATAGGTTAATGATTATCTGGCCAGTGCGATTGCACTAAATTGACTAAATTACGTTACATCATGGCTGCATATTTTAATATGTAGCCTGATCTGAAACGAAAAACGTCACGCTAAATTAATTCTAAAGTAGAGGTAGCTAGTTGATGATAAATTTATATCATCAGTTATGATTCATTTTATTAATCCAATAATCAGGATCAGAAATTTTATCGTCATTATGAGTAACATTTTGAATAAAGAAAGAGGTAGAAATAGGCATAATAAGAGTGTTTCGACCAAAATTATCGCTATTACTTTCTAAATAATTCACCTCGCTCGCCAGATTAATGACCGCCCGAAAGCCACTTGTCTTTGCACCGCTTTTTAATAGTAATTTTCTTAAGGGGTCAGTTAAGGGGTCAGATATCAAATTGCAATAGGTGTATTTTTCAGTCATCATATTGTTGAACTAATTCTGATATAACAAGTGTAGTATTCGCATTTTGATATCTGACCCCTTTGCTTTTAACGTTAAGGCATTTATGAAAATATATTTATCTATCCTAAATTCAGCTTTTTTATCATTGATATTATTTTCCTCTAATGGGTATGCTCACGCTTCTGAAACCCCCCAGCCTAATCAGAATTTAAATACAAAAATACAAAATGTAGTTGAGCGAAATCGCATTAAATTTGACCTATCCGCTTTGGCTGTAAGTGTAAAATTACCTGGCAAGCAGTCTATTCATGATTATGTCAGCGGTAGCACAATGCGGCAAGGTGGTCTTAAAATAAGTGAGAGTAATTTATTTCAAATAGGTAGCATTACCAAATCATTTATTGCGGCAATTATTTTGCAATTAGAATCAGAGGGAAAAATTGATATTAATTCTTCTATGGGTGTGTGGTTTTCGCAGTATCCTAATTGGCAATCAGTCACCGTAAAACAGTTGCTGAATCAAACAAGTGGCATTTATAATTATTCGGATACTCCAGGCTTTTTTTCTAATCTTATTAAACATCCATCGAGAATCTTGAAGTGTGAAGAACTTGTTAAACTTGCCTATCAGCATCAACCCAATAGTTACTTTCCAATTGGAGAAGGCTGGCATTATTCAAATACAAACTACATATTAGCTGGAATGATTATTGAAAAAATCACCGGCCACTCATTAAATGAGGAAATAAATAGACGGTTGTTACTCAAAAAATTGCACAATACCTTCTACCTCCCTTACCCAAAAATAGTGCTGGGTCGTTTAGTGCATGGTTATAATGACGCTCAATCTATCTCACCTCAACGCGCCAACCTACCACTGCACACTGATATTACAGGAATAGGTATGTCATGGGCGGGTGCCGCCGGTGCTCTTATTTCCAATTCGCATGACATAGCCCTTTGGACAAAATCGTTATTCGATGGTACGACACTCCAACCCAAACAATTGGCTGAAATGCTAACGTTGGTGTCAATGAAAACAGGACAACCTGTAGAGCGTTCACGTGGCACAGGTTATGGTTTAGGGGTTGGCTCTAATATCGGTGAACTTCCATTCAATAAAAAATATGGCAAAGTTTATGACCATTCCGGCGGCACATTAGGCTATAGCGCATATTTTATTTATTTACCTTGCTATGATCTAATTATTACTTTCACGGCGAATGCAACTGTTAAAAGCACCGATAAGCTGGAGCAGATAATTAACGATGTAATTGCAGTTGTACTAAAATCAGATGAGTGGCAAGAATATAAGAAAAAACATAGATTTCCATCGTATTGTCTTCATAGTTTAGGGCGCTGAGCTAGATAACATAGCCAGAATTAATCTGCTTAAATATCTGGAAGAAAATGGAATAACCCTAATGAACGTTGATTATGTTCCAATAAATCCTACCACGAGTTATTTATGACAGAGATGATGAGGTAAGATTATTGCTAGAGCGAGGAACATGAGGTCAAGTCTTGATGTGATTGGCTGCAATAATCAAGATTTGACACATGCAAACGTTAAGGAGAAATAGTTTGATAAAGATTGAAAAGTGGGAACAATTACGTTTGTGGATGCAACATCTTGATATTTCAGAAGATGATCTTCGCGAACAATTTATCATCGGTTCAGGACGAGGCGGTCAGAATCTACAAAAAACCTCATCTTGCGTTAACCTGTTTCATACGCCAACTGGCATCACAATAAAATGTCAGCAAACTAGATCACGAGAAACAAATCGTTACTATGCTAGACGAAGGCTGTGTGAAAAAATTGAACAGCGGACTCTCCTCGAAAAAAGCAAGAAACAACAAGAAATCGAAAAAATAAAACGTCAAAAGCGACGACGTTCTGCTAAGGCTAAACGAAAGGTTCTTCAAAACAAGCATCATCGTTCTGAAATAAAAGAAATTAGGAAAAAGCCAAAACACAACGAACACTGAAAGTGTGAACCTATAACTGTATCAAATGAATCACAACTCATTTTTGACCTCGATTCGCTCAAAAGAATTAAACTGATCATAAGAAAGTGTGCCTATCCGGGCGCGCCAAAATTGGTCTTTTTTTCCTCGTGAAGAAATGTATTTCAATTCGAACTTGACACCAATTTTGTAAGAGGAAATAACATGCCCCCAGCATGTTGCCATTTCATTTTAATCTACTTTCCAAACCCGGCCCCAGTAGGCCTCGTTTGAAGGACTTATCAGTGATTTGCTCTACTAGCCATTTAAACCCTTTGCCGGCATTCTCTTTGTTCCATCCAATATAGCAGATACTGGTGGGCTGAGTTCTTTCAACTTGTTTAATAATTAACCGACCCTGCTCTATGTCATCTTTGATATGATTATAAGGTAAGAAACCGACGCCTAATCCTTTTATTTGAGCTTGCTTTTTTAACTCTAAGCTAGAAAACGTGATCCGATACTGTTCGGGCAATAATCCAGTTGAAGTTGTGTGAGGAATAGTACGAACAGAATCGCGTGCCACAATTGCAGAGTACAACTTAATTTTTTCCATGGGGATAGGCTCTTTTGCTTTAGCTAATGGATGAGAAGGCGAAATTGCAAACACAAAATTAGTTTTGCCTAACGGTTCATAAACAAATTCACTTCTATAAGATAAGGGTGCTGAAAGACCAATGGCAATATCTGCACGATTATGTATTAAAGCTTCCGCGCATCCACCTAGAACTTCGCTGTACACTTCTAAGTTTATCGTGGGGCATTCTTGTTGGAATTTCTTGATCAGATTTAATAGAGGTTCGATATTGATGATTTCATCATAAGCAATCCGTAAAATTGATTCCCAGCCTAGGGCCTCACGTTTAACATTTTGTTCAATTTGATCGCTTATATTAAGAAGTTGCCGTCCTTGCTCTAATAGTAAGCGGCCACTGGGTGTTAATTCAGCGCGTCGTCCAATACGATTAAACACTTTTATGCCTAAACTGTTCTCTGCTTTGCGAATAGTATAACTGAGAGCGGAACGGACCTTATGTAATTCTACTGCTGCATTCTCAAACGTACCATTTCTATCAATGGCGTCTAATATTTGGATTAACTCAAGTGTTATATTCATTGTTTAAAATATCTGACCAATCTGTTAAAAATATTTTACTTATTTAATGATAAATATTCAAGTATCCTTACAAATTCATGATCTACCGGATGGTAAATCAGTCAAATATTTTAACCAATTCTACCAATATTGAGGAATTATTATGTTTTTTAAACCCGAAAATAACCAAGCAAACAGTGATTATGAAAATGCAGAAGCTAAATATCTCGCACAGATATTTAGACGTGTGGAGGATATCAACTTCGTATTACAAAAAAATGCTGATGCCAATCCGTTCGATAAGAGTTCTCTTACAAAAAATGAAGCTTGGAGAGGATTCAAATGGAAAGCAGAAACCCCCCATAAATATATTCCTGTTACTGAAACTGCAATTATCCCTGATTCTCAAAAACTAACTTCTTACGGTGAATCTTTCACAAGATTAACTATCCAACCCAGCTTTGTAACAGGCAAATACGTGGTGGTTAAAGAAGATATACATATTTTCGAGAAAGCTAATAGGATTTTATTTCTTGGGGTGGAGGTTGATCCGTTAGAAGCAGAGCAATATTTACTAGGGTTTAAACCCGAGCTCTTAACCGAAAAGCCAGCTCTCTTTCATGTGGAGCACGCAATTACCGGGACCGAAGAACAGCCCATTGCTACCTGGCAGATGATAAGACTTTGTGACAGACCGCTGACAGACCCTGATGAAGCGGAAACCGTTAAGAAGATTAGAGATCTAATATCGGGTAATACTGGCATCAGAATTTATATGCAAACAATTAAGCAGTTGGAAGACGAACAGGCTCCAAGAAACGATATGAACTAGGGGTGGGTAGGGCTTGAGAGTGGATAGTTAATGATATGGCTTCATTGGCACACTTTTAAGCTTCTTTTTTACTGCAAATTTATAAGAGCTAGTTTATTCTAATTTGGTTAGTAGTGCTGCTTTCGGGGTAGGGCTAAGTTTGCACGACCCCCCTGTCTTTCCAACGTGCGTATTATTTTTAATAAAAGGAAATTGCGATGTCTGACCCCGTTATGAAATTTAAAAATCTGAAAATTCCGCTAGAAATAGATAAAAAGGTAATTCTAATTGGGATTATTGTTGCTATTTTTATTCTATTCACTGCTAGTGTCGGGATTGTTGGTGCAGGTCAGCGCGGCGTCTTGTTACGCTTCGGAGCGGTGACGGGAGTAATCAAAAACGAAGGTCTGTACTTCAAAATTCCATTTGTAGAACAGGTTGTCCTGATGTCAACACAGATTCAAAAATACTCTGCTCTCGCCACCGCTTCCAGTAAGGATTTACAGGTGGTGACCACGGAAGTCACCTTAAACTACCAGTTAGACCCCAATAAAGTGGGGGAAATTTATCGTTCTATGCGGCAAGATTATGAGGCACGTGTCATCCAGCCATTTGTCCAGGAGGGCGTCAAATCTACCGCAGCCAACTTCGACGCCGAGCAATTGATCACACAAAGGCCCCGAGTGAAAGCGGATCTTCAAAATTTGATATCTAAAAGACTAGCTCTTTTGGGTATCACGGTTGTCGAGCTTTCTATTACCGATTTTCGGTTCACAAAAGTGTTCCAAGATTCCATCGAAGCAAAGGTCAAAGCGGTTCAACAAGCCCTTGAAGCAGAAAACGCATTGAGGCGCGTAGGGTTTGAGGCGCAACAGGCGATCGTCAAGGCTACAGCCGAAGCTAAGGGGCTTGAACTCCAAAAAGCACAGATATCCGAGCAATTACTTGAGCTGAGAAAGATCGAGGTGGAAAGAGCAGCCGTAGATAAATGGAATGGGGTAATGCCATCTGTAGTGACAGGAGGGGGACCAGTCCCAATGTTAGATGTGTTTCGTCCTCATACGAAGTAAAGTACGATCCCAAGTTTGGTGCGCAGCGATTCCAATGGAAAAGTGGAAGTTGCGCAACCCAAAATGAAATATTTCAATGAGGTAAATTCCATGCGTATTGCTGTTTCTGGCACTCATTTTATTGGTAAGAGCACGCTTATTGAAGATTTTATAAAAAACCATCCTAATTATAAATTTGAACTCGAGCCATATTATAAATTACAAGATGAGAAGACAATGGAGCTGTCATTAGAATCTAATCTTGATAGCCTAAAAGAACAATTAGACTATAGCATTAACCTTTTAAATAAATGCGCAAGTGAACAAAATATCATTTTTGACCGATGTCCTGTTGATTTCATAGCCTATGCTATGTGTGCGCTAGATAACGATGCTATTGACATTAACGATAGTGAAATTTCAGAAAGATTTCCCGATATTAAAGCAGCGTTGAATAATTTAGATTTAATTGTATTTTTGCCTATCGCAAAAGAAAATTCTATTGACTATACCGAAGAAAATCCTGCTTATCGTAAAGCAGCTGATAAATGTTTTAAAAAAATATATCGAGATGATATTTGCGATTTATTTCCGAGATATAATCATCCTAGAATTGTAGAAATTTCGGGTGATCGTATGGCGCGTCTAAAAAACTTAGAAAGCTATTTAATTTAATTAAGTAAGACCATCGCATGATAGTAAATGATGTATTTCCCCCTCTCCCGCGTAAATTACTAAATTCCTGTGTGACCGGCACATAGGTAACAAAAGTGGCCGGACACATCGGTAACATTAATCTACCATAAGTTTATTAACTTTAAGCATTTTTTCATTGAAGATAGCCAAAGGCATAAAAGAGAAATGTAAAA
>JACCWJ010000015.1 GCA_013697705.1 Gammaproteobacteria bacterium
CTCTCGCAAGCTCGAGTTACCCACATACCCACATACCCACAGGCTCAACAAATATTTTATTAATTTTAAGAGGGTGATATCTCCTAAAATTTAATTGGTTGCTGGTCTAGACATGGGGGTCACTTAATACATCACCCCTTCTTGTGACCTAGGTAAGCTCCATCGTACGAAGATATCAGCCTTTACCCTGCTTAATATTTGCTATTGTAATAAAGCGCCTCTTTGAGATGGCGTGTCGAATTCAAGAATATTGCTTTAAAAATTTCGAGTGGTGCCTTAAATTTATCTCATCTTGATAGCCGGCTGTTATTGTTATTGAGTCTTTTATGAAATCTTTTATTTGCCATAAAGCGAGCACCAATAACTTGAATCAAGGGGTGTGACTTTTTTGTGACAGATTGCTAGAACGGCATTTTAAGCAATTAGGTATCAAAGCTGTTGAAGCTGAGCGTGATTGATCTCTAGAGCCGATAATTAATTATAAACACAAGACTATTATACAAGTGATAAATGAACAAGCGGGCAATATCTATTAAAAATGTGTATCACAAACCCTTTTATTACCAAAGCTTCGCCAACAAGTTACCTACAATATGATTCAACGAATGCTTTTTAGCCTCTTTTTAGGGACCCTAAAATACCTTTAATTTGATTCAATTTGTTCAGTTCGAAATTAAATCCCGAAAAATTAAAATCTCCTTAAGATTAGTTTAACAAAATGATGGTAAATTGCTACTTTGCAGAAACAATTTTTTCTGTTGTAGAAGTATCTTTTCTTTTTCAAGGTACTGCAGCTTCGAGAAAAATTACAGAAGTTATTTTTAAGGTCAACGGCTACCCCAAAGGTACGAAGTTAAGTAATTCTCTCATTAATTTTGATTAAAATAGATCCTTATATTAATCATGGCAACAAGGTGGGGACAAGATGGGAAAACAGACATTTGTTATTAATTTTGATGGTGCTATTACGCCTGAAAATAAATTTGTGTTTTATGAGTCGGGACCTGGATTAATTAGAGTTGGATATCATATCGATGAAGAAATTAAGAATAGACTACTAACCAAAGAGAAAATTGTTACAAATTTATTTGAATTTTATGAACATATCTATATCGTTAGTCCCGCTGATAAGCAAGAAATGTACCTTAACTTTGGAGTAAGTGAAGGCTTTTTTAACGCTAATAAAAATAGGCTTTCGTTATGCACGCTAGAACAATTTATTTCACAAAAGCAATCCCTTAATCAAAAAGGAGCTATTATTGCTGTGACAGAGCCTATACCTATGGGCCAGCCATTCCATTATTCAGACGTTTTGATTGCGGAAGGAGTTACTCTTCCTGTAATTAATAGCTCCATGATGTTTCGGATTTTCTGTGATAAAAATGCAATGAGCGATATATTCCATCGTCATTCTCCTGAGGCTATGCCGCCAGAAGCTGTTCTAAATCTAGATGACCTTGTCTCGATCGAACCCACTTTAGCCAAGTTTAGAGCGGAATATGTGGTGTTAAAACCGGTTGATGGATCAAGAGCCTGTGGGATTGTGTTGGTTCCTAAAGAAAAAACGCTGGAAGTCTTAAAATGGCTGGCGGATGAAAATCCTTTTAAGATGCTAAAACTACCACATTTCGACGATCCAGAGTCAAAAAACAGTCTTGTACAGCTTGATGGTAAAATAACCGAAAGTGGTATCCGGTATTGTATAGCGCAAGAGTGTATTGCCCCAGCATTATTAGAAGTTCAAGGCTCGAAATTTCGGCCGACAGTAAGACCAGTAGTAGTCGCACATTACGATAGTGAGACAGATAAATTATCGCTGCGTGTTTCAGAAATGTATTATAAGTTGCCTACGACACCCATAAGCTCTGAAAAATTATTATGGGATGAAACTATTTCCTATCACATAAAAAATTGTGAAATAGAAAGCAGAGACCAAAATTCCATGGTAAGTGCCCCCGCTAGAAAAAAACTCGCTGTATTAAAAGCAAAGGTGAAATTCCCTTATACCGTCCTGCTAAGTCATGAGCTATATGAAACTATATCAAATGATATAATACGGTCCTTAACGCCGGTTGTTTCCTATCTATTCAACACCACTGAAGATAGTTACTATGCTGCAATTATTAGTGAGAAAAATAATCTAGCTGCTTTGTACAAAAATAATTTGAGATTATCTATTCACAAAAAATTAGATGATAGTAGCTGTCAGCTCTTCAAAAGCAAAAATCTCAACACAACATTAATATTACTTTATCATCTGTACTATCGAATTGATTTATATGAGCGAATTAAGCATAAAGGCATACTGCAACCCGCCATTATTAGTCTCTTATTAAGATATCAGGATGCTTTTGGGGATAAACCGTACAAGGCAGAAATAGAAGAGATTTCAAGGCGGATTTTGGATAAAATCCACCATTTAGAGGCTGTTAGCACATCTAATGAACTATTACTGCTAAAGGAAAACTTAACTAGCTACAGTCAAGGAAATTTGAGTCTCTCAAGTTCGCAACAAATTTATTTGAAGGCTGCTGAGCACTTTAAAGAGGGAAATTATACGCTTGCTAATAAATTATTTATTAGATCAAGTCTAATCTGTGATGAGAATAGTAAGGAACAAGCCACCTGTTTTTATTCATTGGCCTCTAGCTGTATTAAGCAAGATCAGTATCAAAAAGCGGCCGAATTTGCTGCTAAAGCGGTTGATTTACGTGCCCTGTTATTTGAAAACAAAAATATTCTAAAAGAGGATTTGGATCGTGCCATAAAAAAATTAAATGATTGTAAGGCTCTTGTAGAGGCGGCTAAAAAAGCCCAAACAGCTCTTGCCTTATTTAAACAACAAAATTATCCCCACGCAATTAAGGAGTTCAAATCTGCTATAGACCTTTATAGTGAAATTCAGGCCAAAAGCACAACATTAGCAACATATCATTATAATATTGCCTCTAGCTATCTTCGTCTTGAAATGAAACGTCATGCAATTGATAATTATGAGAAAAGTTATTCTATCCGGCGAGAGTTGTTAGGGGAATCAAATGAGATTACAAAAAATACTCAAGATAAGCTGGATGAATTAAAAAAAGTTAAAGGCGAGAGCTCAGGCTTAAAGCCAAGTTAAGGATATTAATAATCTTCGCATTGAATCATGGAAAAGGTAATTTTGGCAGAGGATTCGTTGAATCATAATTGAGGTAACTTTACTTAACTCAATGATTTAACTATAACCTGTTGCTTAGCCTGGGGGCCCAAGTGAAAAATGTGGGCAAAAGTTAAGACACTTATTACAATGAACTGACTAAGTACGTGCTTATAAGCTCAATATAATTAACAAAATAACTGGGGTATCCTCATGCTTAATCAATATGAATTAACGTTAGCTACGGATCTAGATGGAACTTTTTTAGAAGGAGATACTGAAGTCAAAAATTTTTTTTATAATAAATTGACCCATCTTCGTAGCAATATTCAATTAATCTATGTCACTGGTCGGCCTATTGCAACAGTTAAACAGTTTTGCATTCAAGGTTATTTACCTTTCCCTCATTATGTTATTGGTGACCACGGAACTCATATCGTTGATGGAACAACTTTTAGTCCAGTTGAGCATTTGCAAAATCCTATTATTGAAAAATGGAATAACGCTAATGATAGACTGAAAGAATTACTGCGTGACGACAAAGGTATTCAATTGCAACCCATCGATCCACCTTATCGTGTTGCTTACTACTATGAGCCGTCAACTCTAGAAGATGTTACTTTACAGAAAATAGCGGATGCAGGCTGTGACACAATTTTGTCCTGCGATGTCTATTTAGATATTGTACCAAAAGGGGTTAACAAAGGTTCTACCTTGCTACAATTGTTGAAATCCTTAGATGTAAATGCTGAAACGGTTATAACAAGTGGTGATTCTTTAAATGATTTATCATTATTCCAGACAGGTTTGAAAAGTATTGCAGTAGGAAATGCAGAGCCGAAACTCTTAACCGCAATCAAAGAATTATCTAATGTTTATAGCAGTAAATTTCCAGGTTTACTCGGTATTATCGACGGTTTAAAATTTTTTGAAAGAATGGAATTATTTGCTTAAATCGTTTGAATTTTCATAAGTATGGGTCATGATTTGGGATGTAATCGTTGTATTTTGGAATGCCGTCAATTTCAAAAATAAAAATTTTTTCGCCTGACATCTTGCAATTGGTTCTTAATTTTTTTATGGCGTCTTTATATTTCACCTAATCCCTTGTGCCCCATTTCTGCGTTCTAGATATCTTTATAAGTGGCGCCCAATTTGAAGCTATTTTGAATAGCTGAATATTCAAACAAAGTTTAGCTGCATTTTTATCTAAGACTTTTGGTGGGCTGGTCTCGATAATAACTTGTTTTTTGCATTCGCCTTGCGATTGCATTGGCAGCATCGTCCTTAGCAGGTACGTTTTTCCTCTAGAAGTAATTGGTGCTTTTTGACAGTAGGATTATCCCAAAATTAGAAATAATATTAAAACAAGGAATAAGTGAAGAAATGAATCCAGTAACAATGCAAGCCCTATAAACGCGGAGCCTTTTCCGAGATATAAAAACACAAAGAATCCATCTGACCATATTCCATCTGTGCCTCAATAAACTTCCTTCAAAACGAGAGTTTTTCTTTAAGTCTGCGACTGGTATTCGCTTTGGTTATCCCAGCAACCTTCCAACACTTAATTTTGGCGGAATACTTAACTATCAAAACGGGTAACCTTACTTTTTTCAAGTCTTTTTTCAAGTCTTTTTTCAAGTCTTTTGTCAGATTAGGTCGGAACTAATACGTGTAATGGGTTGCGGCATCCTGTTAACTATTCCGAAAATGTTCAAACTTGCCTTAATTATACTTACATAAGAAGGCAAGATTTATGGTCAGCCTCTGTTTGAGTTGTTTGCTCTTCATCATCATCATTATTAATTAAAATAAAGTCGCCAAAGCCCGTCGATAAACATTCATCTTTGGGCGCAGGTTGAAAATGACAATTTTTATTATTATGGAGATGGGAAGTTTGAGCTGGTTTTATGGCGGGCAAGTTACCCGTCTTGAAAAGATAAGCTTTTTCTGTGTCGAGCCAGATAAACATTTCCCGCTTATTAATTATTTCAACATTTGTAGGGAATGTATCAGCCACAACGGTTGGCTCGCCAATAGGTTGATTATTTGCATCAACAAGTAATACCTTACACATGACTGTATTACTATTGCTACTAGTTAAATGAGGCCAGCACAGTAAGGTATAGTCGTACCCCAGCGCTTTACTGAATATGCTTAGAAATGAAGGCCCATCATGAGATAGTTCATTTGACCAAGAATGACCATTATATACTTGAGTCCGCAGTCCTTTTTCATCTTTAGTGGCTATCATAAATCCTTTGCCTGCGGAAGATAACGAAACAGAAAAATTATCTGTAAAAGCATTCTTAATCCTAAAACTGGTAGCCATCTTGCCCGATGGATTCATAATGTGAGTGCTAACGCGAGCTAGAAATTTACCCTCACTCCCATCAGAAACTATATTCTGAATGGCCAACACAAAATTACCATTAGCTAAAGGCGCAATAGTGGGTAAGAAATAAATTTTTTCTCGATTTGATCTAGCGCAAACATAGCTTCGGCGAGACTCAGTTTGGCACATTAAGTCTTTTTGAAAAAAAGAATTAGCTACATACTTAATGCAATACAATATTACATAACCCTTTTCTCTGCACAGAACCTGTGGCGCAGCCATTTCTTTGTACAGTGACTCTGAGTTAGTTGAATTAGCCATATTCACTTCTGCGCCTTCTCGCCTAACTACCTTAGGGACATGATTTTCATCCTCAATCAAGGTAGTTGTTAATTCACAAAAAGAAGCGTTGTTTAATGGCATTACGGGAATACTAGCCATACCTTTTTCTGAACAAACAACAGCATATAGGCTTGTCTCTTGTCGGGTCTCATATTCCTCCTTGGGGTTTATAAAGTTAGGAGTTGTTGTGCTGCTAGTACCCCAAACTACAATAAAAGATCCATCTTCATATACCGCAAGGGAGTTACCTCCTACTTGTAGATCATAGGTATTGTCATAGGGAGTAGTATGCTGATAGTGCGGGTGGCTAGCTAAAGTATAGGAGCGAATGATTTTCCCCTTGCCATCGACTATATTGACAAAGAGCTGCACCGGATCTGTTGATTTTGGAGGTGGTTTTTTATAATAAAGATTAACAAAACGATTAGGGCTCGCTAATGGTGTTGGGCCGATTAAAAGCCCGTCCCGTGCATCTCTATTTAAATGAACCTCAAAAGAAGGCTCACCCATCACTAACTTTAATTGACCACTAGCATAGTTTGGTATGACGATATCATTATGGGGGTCCTCCCAGGAAATGCCCAGCTGATTACTTTCAGAGAGAGTTGCCTCTTGTAGCTTAAACGTTTGCCCCTTACTGATTAACTTATATTGTTTCTTGGCAGTATCCGTGGCGGTCATAATACCTTGGAGAGTATATTTATCGTCTATCGTTATTTTGCCCTCACCATTGGGCGCATTGATCAGTACTTTTCCAGATTGACTCGTTAATTTATAGTGGCAGGAGCCAGAGCCTCCTGCTAAGTAGGGGAAGCTATTTCCTAGAGAGTTCGGTTTAGGTCCTACTTCGATTAGGTGATTGCCACCACCCCCGAACACAACGGGGCTTTTGGTATCCTTTTCAACGATGATGGGATCATTTTTATGCGAACCGTAATAAGTTAATAACGGAGGTTTGCCATCTCCGGGGAAAAGTCTTTCAATTTTCAAGTCTGGTGCGCCAGGAAAAGTGAGTTCGTTTTCACCGTATGATTGGCTATATATCGGATCTCCGTAGCGGGGCACCACAGAACCCAGTGCTTCTTCAATTGCTTTGAATTTACGATAGCTGATATGCATTTCTTTATTTACAAAAACTCTCGCCTCTTTCATTCGACGGTTTTGCAAACCATTAGAACTTTTGTTTGGTGTGCCATTCTCGTGGTAGACGGAATTTGAACATTCCATTATTTGTGAAACTACTTCAAGTGAGTCTTTTGTATCACTATATCTCACTAATGCATCGCAAATTTCTTGACCAATAAGTTTGCCGGGATTATTAAAGGCCATGCTCAATAAACACACCAATTCTCTTGGTTGAAAAGTCTTATGAGATAATCCGAGAACCCAGTCCTCCAAACGGTGGATCAGACTGTCTATTTTACCTTCATATACAATGGTCGATTTATTGTCTTGAGGGTAGGTGGTGCCTGTGAGGGTGTAATAGAAAATGAGCTTAATTTCAGGTATGGTCAATTTTTTATCAGGCTTGTTTTGTTGGCTTTGGAGTTGTTCAAAGTTCCAAGCCGGATCTACATTCAATTCCTTAGATACCGTCATAATAACAGCTTTAGCATCATAATTCGCAAGGTTGAGACCCACTCCAATAGTCATTAAATTTGCTGAGTCATAATAAGTGCGCTCTCCCTTTGTTTCCCCCTCTTCATCTGTCAAAATCTTATAAATGGCTTGCATAATAGGTGAATTCATCTTTTCTGTTTTAATGGCAGCTAAAAGATCGACCGCAGACAGGGAAGGTAAATGCTCTAAAGGGCTTAGTGCTTTATCAATTAAATTTTCTTCAGAAGAAGTAAGTTTGACATTTAGGGTTGGCATGAAAATCCTTGGAGTTAGATGAATAAAGCCATTGGCGAAGTATCATTTCGGTCATGGTCCTTATGGGGAGCACAAAATCTTTACAAGAACGAAGGGGAGAGCGTGGATGGTTGGTTGGCGATGGCGGCCCTAAGCAATGATACGTTTAACTCCAATAGCCCAAACAACTCAGCAGTAACAGGAGTGCTATGATTTATCTCAGCGCTTTTCTGCTCAGTTCGGTTAAATAGTATTGACAGCATTTTTTGTTTTAGTAAGGAATGAAATTGCTAAACCCGATAACCTCATGAATCTCTCAAACGTAGTTTTTATATTAAATTTGTATTTTTGTAGTCTTACAAAGGTCGGTCTAAAAATCAACCGTTTTTAATAATGTGATAACACATTACCAGCGCGCGCCACCTATGGTTTGTGGAAAATTCTACTGCTGATATTACACTAAACTGATTTTGCTAAATCTTTTTCGGGCGTTACCGCTAACTGCACAATGTTTATGAATTCCTTTAAAAGACTTTTCTTGGTTTAGACTTAAGGGCAACTACCTGAATCGCTGGGACCTATTATCAATACCCAAGCATTAGTGAATTTGTTTAATTTACATAAAATTGCTATATTATGATATAAGCAGTCTATTGAATAGCTGATAACATTAAATAGGAATAAAAAATGCCTAGTGAATTATTAAAACAAGCCGTCAAAGGCAACGAAGTTGCTTTGACTGAGCTAACTTATCAGTTTGAAAATAACAAAGTTCCTGTTCAAGACTTAATAGCAATCAATAACAGTAAACAGCAAGATCAAAATTCGCGCTATCTTAGAGCCTTGTCATTTTATTTTTACACCCCTGTGGTTGATGCTCTGTGTGACCGGCACATAGGTAACAAAAGTGGCCGGACACATCGGTAACATTAATCTACCATAAGTTTATTAACTTTAAGCATTTTTTCATTGAAGATAGCCAAAGGCATAAAAGAGAAATGTAAAA
>JACCWJ010000016.1 GCA_013697705.1 Gammaproteobacteria bacterium
TTTTACATTTCTCTTTTATGCCTTTGGCTATCTTCAATGAAAAAATGCTTAAAGTTAATAAACTTATGGTAGATTAATGTTACCGATGTGTCCGGCCACTTTTGTTACCTATGTGCCGGTCACACAAGATGTCTATATTGCAATGGTAAAAAGTTGCGTGAGAAATGGAGTTTTAATCGGACCCTCAGTGCCAGGGACAGTGAGACAAAATTCAGGTAAAATTAAGTCCCAGTTAGGGTGGGCATGTGATGCATCAGCTATAACTTTACCGCCTAAGAATGGCCGAATGCACCAATATGATTAAGGTCCATGGCAGCAAATATGGAATTTGAATTATGCAGAGTGCGAATTTGATCAAAAACATAGGATAAATCTTGGAGTTGTAATGAAGACAGTTTATTTTCTATTTCATCTTAAACCAGGACTAAATAGAATCACTGGGAATATTTTTCCGCCAACGACAGGGGCTTTTTCTACCGAATAACTTTTAATTTTGTTTAGTTGCTCTATCTGCTCTTTAGATATGTTAGGTATATGACTTAAGATTTGTTGCTGAGACTTGATATAGGGAGGGTAATAAGAAACTCGTGGTTGATTTTGCACAATGGCGGGGTAATAAATACGTACCATTATTTCATGACAGAACTTTCTATTATCTGAACTAAAATCAGCGTGATTATGACCATTAAAATAAGGATCTGGACAAACTTTTTGATTGACCCAATGGAAGTCTTCAAAAGAAACTCAATATTCCCCTGTTGGTTTAAATAAGTAACTGTGACTATTACTTTATATTGTATCCTTTTCAACACCACAGCCAGAAAGGGATAATACAAATGTGCAAACAATTAAAATAAAAAGTTTAAATATCATTGCGCTTCCTTTGCCCCAGCTTCATATTACGTTCAACAGCAATTTTGCCTACCTTATTTAACGAACTGACAATAAGTTTCTTTTATAAAAAAGGTAATTAGAACTCCCACGCCTAAGCAAACAGGTAAGGCCATCATCGCATGCCGGAATGCTTCTACTGAGTAAACTGGAGCGCCATTTAACATTTCACCAGACCATTGGAGAACCAAAAACCAACCTATGAGGGGTTGAAAACAAGCACCTGTTACTGACGCCATATTTGCAAAACCCATTGAGGTTCCCGCTACTTCTCTTGGATTTATTTCACTTGCGACAGCATAGGAAGCTGCAAAACCTGAGTTTGCTAATCCATATAAAAAAAGTAATATAAATAAGGCTGATACTGAAAGATTTGGAATATATAGCGCACATGACATAAATAACAAACTAAATAATGCCGCAGCCTGCATGATAGGGATACGACGGCGAATACGATCGGATATCCACCCCGCTATTGGGCACCCAATTGCTAACCCTAGAAAAATACAACTCACAGCATTTGCTGCCATAGTACGGTCAATATTATAAACTCGAGATAAATAAGTTGTTCCCCATAATTCAGCAAAGGCTGCCGTGGGAGCATAGACAAGTGCAGCATAAAATGAATTTAGCCAACTTTGTGGATTTTGAAGAACAATTTTAAAGGACTTCCAAAAACCTATCTTTTTTTCTGTAGGTCCGGTCTTAAGATACCTCTTTTCTTTGGGTTTATCTCGTACAAATAGCCCAATTAAAACACCTACTACTAATAATACTATTCCAATTCCCCACATTGTGTTGCGCCAACCCGTAGCATGGGCTACTACTGCTAGTGGCCCGGCTGAAGCCGCTCCTCCAACCATCCCAAGGGCTTGAGTTAAGCCTGATAAGAAACCAAATCGGATAGGAGGAAACCAGATAGTCGCTAATTTCAAAGTACCAACGAAGGCAAAGGACGCACCAAATCCCATCAAAAACCGTCCGATTTGGGCCAAAGCTAGGTAATTCGAACTTGCAAACAAAAAACAACCCAGTGCACAGATACCTGCAGTTACTGTTAATAAACGATGGGGCCCAAATCGATCAACTAATGTTCCTACGGGCATTTGCATACCAACATAGGCCGTATAAAAGATAGCTGTCATGGACCCTAAGCTCAAAGCATTAACTTTAAAGGCCTGCATTAACTCGGGGACCATTATACCAGGTGCAATACGTGCGAAATATTCTGTTAGAAAAAATGTAGCTGCCAGACCCCAGATTATCCAAGGAGTTATTGAACTATAACTTTTTGCCATATTTGGAGTGGCATTTTTTGATTTAGGGTATTGATCTTCCATGTGCATGAGGAATCTCTCAGTTAGTTTTGAGTTAAAAAATAACAAATTTTTCAATAGGCATTAAAAATTTGCGGGTGGCCAATATCTGTAAAAAATGCTCCCCCCTTATCCACAGTGTCAGATAAATATCTTACACCAAGCTTTCCTCTTTCAAAAATTATTTAATGATGAATACCTGCCCAGCATTACAACTATTTTTTTAAAGAATACAACAGAAACGGCCTTCTTTTTTATCTGAATCCGGATTGATAGAGCCATAATGTTGATTTTCTTCATCCGATTCATGTAGTAACAGCCATTGAGAGTCATCTTTTTCTGGTTCAGGTTCTGAAAAAAATTGGGTTCTCTTATTTTTAAGCTTTAAAGAAACTTTCGGTATTCATACTAGAATCTCTCTGGACAGTTTGGTCTTGGTCGATGGGAATCGCTACCGCTTCTATATTATTAGTTATATTATTTTCAACCTGTTTAACAATTTGGGGATAGAGAAGAGTGTGAGCATCACGTAACTGTTTCCCAGAAAGATCACGGTGTTGATCAACATACAGATCTACTCTCATTTATTCTTTAATGTCACTTATTGGATTTTAGTTAGGCCATATTTGCTAATAAGACGTCGTTCTCACTCATATCAAAATCATCCTCCTCATTATTGGCTGGTGAAGGAATATTCAAAATAACTGAATTTAATTCTTGATCACGTTTTAGAAGTTTTTCAGATTTTGCAAAAAAGTGATTAATATTTTGATAGAACTTAGATCGAGGAACAGAAGGTATTATCTCTGATTTAAAAGCGATTTCATTAGATTGATCTATCGATTCGATGTTGGCAATTAGCTTGCCCCCAATGTCTAGCCGAGGATGCACGGGACCGCGCGTTATTTATGAAAGAAACCTATATTCTCTCCACCCGCGCCTTATTTTTTTTAGGATAATGGCTTGTTTTAGAAACGCTACATAATTTGATTTCTGAAATAAGTTTAGGCAGGCATCTTCATCTAATAGTAATTTTTTTGGATAGGTCTTTAAATAACAAGGTTTCGTATTATTAAATGCGCGATCGTTAACAAAATCTTCGAGTGTGAGTTAAACTGTCCTCAGCTATCCCCCTTCTTCCACTAGCCACAATTTTACGGATTTGAGTTTACCTCTAATTTCAGTTTCACCCACTAACTTTAAAGTGAAGCTTTCGGGATGGATCAGATTAAGTCTAGTCTCCTCACTAATTAATATGCAGGCCTTATAGTGTTTAGTTAATTCTTCAATTCGTGCGGCGATGTTGACCGTGTCACCGATTACCGAACTATCCATTCGTTTTGTGGTACCAATGATTCCGAGCATTAACTCGCCGGTATTAATACCAATTCCAATTTTTAAAGGAGCGAGGTTTTTTTCTTTTCGTTTTCGGTTCAGGGTACCCAACGCTTTGATCATACCGATCGCTGCAGAAACTGCGCTATCTGCACTATTAAAAATTGCCATAATGGCATCGCCAATGTATTTGTCGATGAATCCCCCTTGTTTACTAATCACCGGTTCTAAACAACCCAGGAATTCATTAATCAGCTTGAACACTTCACTCGGGGTTAATGTTTCTGAAATGGACGTGAATCCTCTAATATCACAAAAAAGAATAGAAAGTGTTTGTTGCGTTTGATCTCCCAATTGAACATCAATTAAAGAAGGTTTCTGTAGCTGATCGAGGAATGGATGGGGCACAAATCGTTCTGACATGGTATAAAGTTCAGCATTATCCAGTGAAATGGCCGCCTGGGAAGATAGTAATGTCAATATTTCAATTCGCTCAGGAGTAAACGCATTCGCCGTCGCATTATTCTCCAGATATAAAAGTCCTTTGACTAAACCTTTTTGTTTCATAGACATGCACAATACTGATTTTGGTCGATATTCTTTAATGTAAGGATCACGTGCAAATAAAGAAAGTCGAGCGTCACCTAGCACGATATTTTCATGAGTACGTTGAACATAATCAATTAAACTATGGGGGATGGTAGCAAAACTGTGTAAGGGGTGAGCACCAATGATTACACCTCGCTCATCGATATGACCTTCAGCCCTGATCCACCACTGCCCTGCTCGCTCAATTATTAAATAGCAGCGTTCAGCACCTGCATTTTCTAAAACAATTTGCATCAATTTGATTAATAAATTCTCTAGGATGATTTCACCCGAAATTGCCTGAGCAGATTTCAAAATCGTTAGCGTATCAAGTGACTTGGTAGAAGTTGTTGAAAGAGAGGCCTTTCCAGAACTTCCTACTGCAGCCTGATTCAGTGTCATTAACATCTGTGAAAAGTTTTTTTCAAGCAGCTTGCATTTCGCAAGTGCTCCCCATCGTTCATAGCCGTAATACGCATCAATGATATAAGATTTTGCTAAGCGTAAATTATTTTGTTTAATATAGAATTTTGCAGCACATTCACAAGCAATGGCTGCATTTTGGATGAAGCCATTTTCATGCGCTGCTTTGATGGCTTGCTCGAAAAGGTCGCCTGCTCTCTGAGTTTTGTTTTTCACTTGTGCAATCAATGCCGAAATAATCAAATATTTGTCTAGGTAATTTTCTGAGCAAAGTTCGACCCAATGCTTAAATTGTTTTTCCATTTTTTTTAATAATTTTAGGTCCTCTTTTTTGTGGGTAGATGTTTCGTAGCATTCAGCAATGCTGAGTGCATGATATAACATCATATCTTTTCTGAAGATTACATAGTAACAGGTGTCTTCAAACTTTTTACCTTCTAGAGCCATTTCAATCGCGCGGCTATAATCTTCTTTGAAAAAGAAATAACCAGCCATCAATGCATAAGCATTCCCGCGTATAATTTTATTTTCTTGCACTTTTATATGATCTAAATTGTCAAATAGCTTCTCTTCACTCGCTTCAGGGGCAGCTGTTAAGCTTTTAAAGAACTGCCAATAGAGTTTAAAAATATAACCATATTCGTCGTATTTGAATCGAGAAATAAATTCAAGCACTCGCTCAGTTTCTTTGATCATTACACTAAGCGGCGTTCCCATGGCGTGCAGCATACGCAGGCGTGTGACTGTCGCCCAAGTGGCAAAGATCAATTCGCCTGCTTCTAAAGCATATTGATAACTTGCATCAGCATCTTCAATTGCTTGTGATAAGGGGTAGTACCAAGAAGTAATTTGGCTAGCAACCAACAAGTGATAACGGGATTTCGCAATAATATCTGGAAATTTGTTTAATATTCTACTTGCTAATGCAGTCACTTGGCGCGCTTGATCATGCCAATTTAGTCGCATGATCATCGCGGCGTAGGCTCCAAATGCAAGCGGTGCATCGCTGGTGTAACCATGTTCAAGGATTTTTTTAATTTCCTTACAGACCATTACAGAAAACAGTAATTGATTAAAAAGTGCTGTGGCAGCACCAATTGAAAATATATTTTCCATAACAGCTTTTTGGTAAGGATCTTTAACCTTACCCAGCTGCTCATCAAGTGTTTCGATATTCCGAAAACCAATTTTCAAACGCGTGGCTAAGATTTCTTTTAGTATCCGAAGCTTACTTGGGTAAACAGGCACTCGAATATTAAATAATTTTAAAGCCTCTAGACCTTCATTAGCCGCTTCAGCTAACTTGCCTTGGCTGGTATAGAGTCGAAATTTAATTTGATACAACGAGACTTTATCAAGATTATTTTTAGTTTTATTAATAAGCATCTCATAATGCTCGGAAGCCATTTTGGGATCACTGATAAGATATTCACATTCGATTAATTCTTTATACAGATGAAACAACTGATCGTATTTTTTTTCCCAACCGATTTTCTCAAGTAAAGTTGCTCCGCACTTTAAATAAACTATAGCGGCTTGATAAGCTGTGGATTCCTTGGCCCTCTCACCTGTTCTTAAACTGTAATGACTTATATTTTCTATTTCTTCGGGATCATTAATTAAGTTTAGGCATTGACTAAAATGTCCTATCATTTCAAATAGTTGCTCTTGATCACTACCTTCCTGGTACTGAGATAGTATTAGCCGCCCAATTTGAAGATGTATTCGTTGTCTTTCTTCAAGTGGCACTTGAGTGTAAATTGATTGCTGAATACGGTCATGTGAAAATTGATAAAGAATAAGTTCACCCACATTTGTGCTGGCACTTTCATTGGATGTCAGGGTAGCTTCACTCTTAGGGTAGATCAAATCTTCTTGTATAGCTTCCCACAAAACTTGAGTGGTCTGCACCATGGATTGTTTTGATATTTTAGCCAAGGTATGCAAGTCAAAAACATAACCAATACAAGCCGCTAATTTTAAGTTTTTTTGTAAAGAAGGCGGTAATTTTGCGAGCCTTGATACTAGGAAATCAACAACATTATCGGTAGCCTCTACTAATTTTATCTGACCAACATCCCATTCCCATTTCTTTTTCTTGTAAGAGAACGCAAGTAATTTTTCACGGTATAACATTTTCAAAAACTGATTAATAAAAAATGGGTTGCCTTGAGTTTTGCCAATCAAGAGTTCTGCTAATTCTTCAATTTTTGATGCAGTTGTTTTAAAAGTATCTTTAAGTAATTGCTGAACATCTTCCTTAGCCAAAGGCTGCAGGAATATAGTTTGAATGGAGATATCATTCTTTAATAATTTCTGTTCAGTAAAATATAGCGGATGGTCAGTCCCTACTTCATTACTTCGATAAGCTCCAATCAATAAAATATTAGAAGTTTCAGGATCTGTCATGAGATTTTCAATTAGCTTTAATGAAGCATAATCCACCCATTGCAAGTCATCTAAAAAAAGAACCAGGGGTTGTTGGGGCCGAGCAAAAACTCGCACAAAGTTGCTAAAGGCAAAATTAAATCGGCTTTGTGTCTCTGCCGGATCGAGACTAGGAACAGGTGGTGGCTGGCCTATTATTAACGCGACTTCGGGTATAACATCTACTATTAGTTGTCCTAAGCTTCCTAACACATCTAAAATAGCTTGCTTAAAGTGCTTGAGGCTAGCTTCAGGTTCAGATAAGACTTGTTTGATTAAACCACCGAACGCTTCTACCACTGCACTATAAGGCGTGCTGCGAAGAAGCTGGTCAAATTTTCCGGAGATAAAAAACCCTTCACATATCTCAATATTCTTTTTAACTTGTGCGACCAGGGAAGTTTTTCCGATACCTGAATAGCCAGAGATAAATACAACCTCATTTTTGCCTTCACTGACGCTTTTTACTAAATCCATTAACTGAGCAATTTCATTTTCACGCCCGTATAATTTTTGGGACACTTGCAGCTGGTCTTGAACATCATCCTGCCCTAACGTAAATTCGCTAATCGTGTGTGATTTTTTCCATTCTTTAGCACATTTCATTAAATCTGATTTGAGACCACCTGCGCTGATATAACGTTTCTTTGGAATTTTTGCTAAAAGTTTAGCCACTATATTGCTGACCATTTTCGGAACATCAGAATTCTCAGAAATCACTGAAGGTGGTTTTTTTGCAATATGACAGTGGACAAGCTCTAAGGGGTCATCTGTTGGAAAGGGTAAACGCCCCGTTAACATTTCAAAAAATGTTACTCCTAATGAATAGAAATCAGTACGATAATCTACAGGTCTATTAATGCGCCCAGTTTGTTCCGGCGAAATGTAAGCTAATGTGCCTTCTACCCGAGTGGAAGGAGTAACATAACCCTCCTTGTCAATCTGTGCCGCTAAACTTAGATCCACCAAGGTCAGCTGTAGGGTATCAGGATCAACATAGATAACCATCGGCTTGATATCTTTATGGACTACCTGATGTTGATGTAAGTGCATAATAAGATCTACGAGAGGAATACTTATTTTAAAAAAAGTATCTAGGTCAAGTGGCTTATTGCCTAAATAGGTTTTAAGCGATTCGCCTGGAACATGTTGTAAAATTAAGTTGGGTCTATTGTCTACTTCTACAAATTTTTCTGCTTGGATGATTCCTGGATGTTTGAGTTGTTTTAGCAAATGGTATTCATGGTGAAGAATGGCTATTTCAGAAGGAGAGGGATGCTCCCCCCGCAGCATTTTTAAAGTGACGAGCGATTGGTCTTCAACATGTTTGGCCCTGTACATGTCGAAGTGAGGGCTACTATAAAGTATATCGATAAGCGAATATCGACCTACTATTCTAGCGTTTGTTGATAGCATTTTTTTTAATCCATTTTCGTTAATAATAGTACAAATCTAGGGTTTAGGTTTGCTAGCTCAAGGCGTTGGCTGCTCAATAAAATCAGTAGCGAGTTCAATTTCAGAAGGAGTTGGAACGTCTTTTGGAAAAAACCGCAATTGTCGCCCACCAGTAGCAAACTGATAAGTTTTTCCAATAAGTTTGCAGCAGAGAGCTAATGTTGAAAGCATCGTAAAGGCAAGTATAAAGCCTTCTGCAATACCAAATCCGGTAATATTTGCAGTTATACTAGAAATATTATTATCAAGACAATCTTTATTGAGTCGTAAAATATTCTCACCATTTTTTTCTACGCCCTCAGCACAACTTAGAACGTCAAAACTAAATGGTTTCCGGACACCAAAAATAATTGCCAACAATAAACCGATGCTAAACAAAATTTGATCCCTTGATTTATAGGCTCTCCATCCATAAAAGGCAGCACTGTCATTCGTAGTAGCTTCCTTCACCCCAGTGCCTAAGATTTCATTGTTGCTTGAAATTAAAACGGGCAGGACAGTTTTAACTAAGTAATTCTTAATGACGAAAGCGTTTAAAAAATTATCTACTTGTTTGGTGATAAATCCCACTACTATTCCTAGCATTAACCATTCCGCTAAAGAAATGTTTTCAAAAATATCGAGAGATTTTTGGCAGTCTCTAAAATTATTGCTGTTAGCGTTAGGGTCAAAACACCTGTTATAATTCGTATTATTTTGAAAATTACCATTACGATTAATCATAAAATATAAATAGGTTAGGAGGAAATAACCAAATAAGGAGACAGGTAAGAGGAAAAGATTGGCCATTTTTTTCCAATCATATTTATGTTTTTGATAATATTCTTTTGCAACTCTTTCTCTCGTGGTATTGGCTGCTTCAACTAATACCCCATTGTCGTCTAAGTAGCCTTCTATATCTTTAACATCCAGAATTATTTCTCGCAGTTTTTCAGGAGAGTGAACATTGTTTAATCTTTGGATAAGGTTTGCTTGTGGGAGCTGAGGAAAATTCAGGCTTGCATTAGCAATTCGGTTGATTTTTTTAGAAATCATTCTTGCTTGCAGCTTCTCATCATTAGATAGATGAGAGAAAATCATCATTAAAATTTCATCGGGGAACTCGTCTAAAGAGGTATCGATTTTAGTAGCGTCGGTGAATAAATTATAAGTTTTTTCTTTCTTTTGCATTTAGCTATTCCTATAAATAGTTTTTCATGATGGCAACCGCATCAAAGCATTGCGATTTAAAAAACCTTTATTTTCCTTGATTTTGTTTCATTACATCAAGACTACTTTGAGTTGCGTAGCCTTGATGAAACGAAGTGAAATCAAGGAAACATAATTTTGTGGGGCTGCCAGGGGTTTTCATTCTATCTTAAGGAATTTTTTGCTGAATGTGAAGAGAAATGCTTAATTTTTGATTAAATTGGTGCAAAATAAGGTAAGAAGGTGACAAGACTAATTCAATGAGTCTCTTTTAAAAATCTGTAGTTTCACAACCGAGTAAGCTTAGAGCAACTAGCCATTGAAATCATCTATACTCTATTATCTTTTTGGAAGTTGAGGCCGTGACGTAGCTCAAAGAGGCGCTTTATTAAAAATAGCAAATATTAATACAGGGTAAAGGCTGAAATCTTCGTAAGATGGAGCGTACCTAGGCAATTGCTTTATTTCGAAGGAGAAGAAGAGGTGTAAGCCCGTGGAAGCACCATTTAATAAAGATGGAAAGTCCAGCGACAGGTATTACTTTGTATTGGTATTGCAAAAAATATTCACTAGTCTACATACTAAGGATGGGTATGAAAAAAATAAGGCATGATATGGCGTTTAATTTTTTGTCGGATACAAAAATAGTAAAAAAAATAACCTGGATAATATTTTATTTACAGATAAGTTTTCTTTTATTTCTCTGCTTTATATCCCAGGATTCAGTTTCTAGTGCAATACTCGTCTTTTTGGTCTTAATCCCCCCTTTTCTACTTATGTTCTTTATTATTAATAAATATCACACTATAAAACAAAATTGGATAATTCTTTGCGCAAACCTACTGCTGAATACCCCATTTTTATTATGGTATTTGTATATTTTATATCTCGGAAAAGGCTCCGCATTTATAGGGCTTGCATTGTTAATAGATTCACTTCTTCACTTATTCCTTGTTTTAATATTGTTTCTAATTTTGGAATGAAGTAAATAACAAATACTTGGGCTTAATTTGAGATGGTATTAAGGTATGCACACCTTAGTAGTGACAATCTAAAGAAGCTTCCAAAAGATAAGTGGAGATATTGTCAAAAGTTGTGTATGCGCGTGTTAGGCGGCTACCTTCAATAACGTGTATTCCTTCTTTTATTGAACTTTTTAGTCGAAATTCAATTTTGAAGGGTATAACACCCAACTTCAATACCTCATACACAACTTTCGATCATATCTCGCACCCAAGATAAGGACGCTTTTTTATTTTCCACGAAGCGTTTATTCGAATCGGAGGAGGTTCGACAAAAATGCAGGAAAGCATTTTTGGACGCAACTGCAAATGCCCCGAAGGGTGAAGGCCAGGATGGGCTAAATCAATGCGGCTCGGGGCGCCAGATTAAAAAAGAATGAGAAACCTTTAATTCAAGGTATAACCCCTATCTCTTGAGATAATTCATAAACTTTAGGATGGTCTATACCGCTAATCTCTACGTATATATTTAATGCATTCTTATAACTTTCAAGCGCTTTTTTGGGGTGACCGCTTTTCTGGTGAAGTTTGGCTAACCTATAATATAAATCTGCTGATTGCAATGTATCGTGTTGCCAATATATTTTGATAAATGCAATACATAATAGGTAACATTTTTCTGAAAATTCGTGCGGCTGATGCATTGCTTTTGTATCAGCAATATACCCTAAAACAACCATTGCCTGATACTTGTCATTGCGCTCTTCTTGCGTCAGATTTTTCTTTAGGTTATCTATGTCATTTTGGATATCTAATAGTGCCTGTTTAAGCTCAAAACTATCATTATCTTTTTTATGCCGATAAAATGAATACGCTTTTGAAAATAATTCGTACGCTTTTTTATCATTTTTCTCAAAAAGCTCAACTTGACCCAATATACAATGGGCGTAAGCCATCAGGTCGTGCGCTTTTCCACGGTTGAGGTCTAGTGCCCTCTCAAGCGACTCACGTGCTTTAGTTAATGACAAAGCATTCCCTTTGCCTATTTCATTAAGGAAATAATAGGCGAACCCTAAATGATTTAACAAAGTTATCTGTTCACGGACGATGTCCTTGATCGCATAGTTTTTAATGAGTTGAAGCCCCCAGTTGTTATACCGAATAACAAAATCACAATTTCTTTTTACTGAGAGCATGTATTCACTGGTTCGTTTTATTAGTTTAACTAGTGCTTGTTTGGCTTTATCACTAACTTCAACTAGTAAGCTTTCATTTTCATTAAAAAGCTTAAAGAGGGTTAAGAGTTTCGGTAGATTTTGATCGAACTGAGATTCATCTTCTATATGATTTCTGCAATAAGGTAATCTAACTTCATAAAGCTTTATCAATTCCTCGAGCCCTATAAGTCCATTGTTATGTTTATTGTTAAATACCGCCACATGTTCATCCTGCTCGTAATGGCTGAATTGTGCTTTTTGATATATTTCATTTTGAGGAAGCTCAAGTTTAATTTCGGTAACGCATTCAAATTTTACAGAGCCTTCTTTAAGAGTAAGCTCAAGCACATGTCCTCCAAATCGTTGCTTTTCTTCTAAACAGTGCAAATGAAAGCCTTTGCCCTTCATGGGAAACATAAATTCGGGTGCATAAAATCCAACGAGCTGTCCTTTTATTTTGCCAGTCTCAACAGTCACACCACTATCAATAATCTCTTTTATCTTTGGATATGGTTTTTCTTGTTTTAGCACACTGCCAATAACAATATTTTCAAAGGTGCCTTCAATATGAAAAAGAAAAGGGTAATTCGTTGTTTCCATAAGCTTCAAAAGCGTGTCTTCAAGTGTTTTGAAATCTACAATATACTGAAGATTTGCGGTCTTTATGTTTTCTGTAAAGTTACCGACAGCTGCCCACGGCAATGTATCCTCTACGTTTGCAATGCTAGTCTTTACCCCCTGAGTACAATGATAAGACTGACCATCGATAACCACTAACTCTCCTTCTAAGGCATGAAAGGTGCCTAGCCCAAAATTGCCATACTGCATTAAATTCTGAACAGAGATTGTTCCATCATACAAACCGTGGCTTATGGCCAAAAAGTGTGAATATTGATATAATGTGCTCATGCTAAAAACTCCCTGTAGGATGGGTCACAACTTTAATTATCAGTTACAAAATCCCTGTATTTACTAACTTTCTTCTAGGTAGATACATTGATAATAATTAATATAGTAAGAAAGGCACACACTAAGCAGCCTCCTCAATATCAAAATCAGGAAAAAGTATCACCGCTGGATGAACTTTTAGTGCTCTTGCAAGAACAACTGCTCTTTCACGTCCCATCTGCCTAGCGTTACTTTCCAAAGCAGAAATATTCGATTGACTAATGCCAGTTTTTTGAGCCAACTCAAGCTGGGTAAAACCTTGTAACTCACGAAGCATTTTTAGCGCTTCCCCAGGTGTGATATGAGCATGCACTCTTGCTCTCACAAAATCTTTTTTATCGATTTTCATAACAAACCTCACTAATACTTATGAGCATTAATATCTATCACATAAACCTTAAGCTCTTCATTCTCAGTCTTATAGATAACACGCCATTGTAATGAGAGCCTGGAGGATCGGAATCCACTCCCTTCACATTTCAAAGCTTCATCATGGTAGCCTCTGATCATTCTTAAGCCATGTATGCCTTGATGCTCAACCATTCTCTTCCAGATTTCATATTCCTTTTTAATATGCAAAGGAATTGCCTTCAGAGATTTAAGAAGCGATTTCTTTTCATATATCTTCAACATATCTAAAAGTATATATCTACTATTGAATATAATCAAGATTCTGGCATGGATAAAATAAGGCCATCTGAACTGACTCTACTTTGATGGGCACAGGTTAAATGACATGTGATTTTCTTCTTAATAAATTTTTGTTTCACCTCTCATTGAAACCTTCTCCCAAAATAATTTCATAACCCTGAAGCGCAAGATGGATACGCCACCATGCAACTCAGTATTAAAGTATGAACAAAGGTAAATCTTTTAACCAACTATTACATGTAGTTTTTTTGTTTATGGCGGTTATTAAAGTTTATAGTGAAACATCTGAGAAAACCTGGTCGTACTCTCCTAAGGGATAGGTCGCAGGTTCGAATTCTGCTCGGGGTGCCATTTTTCAATGGGCTTACAGGCGATGATGAATTTTTGTATTCAAGCGTAAGTCCCTCGTAAGTCCCTCGTAAGTCCCTCGTAAGTCCAAATGTAATGAATTAACTAACGACAGTCACCTGTGAAGTAGGAGTCACAACCTTTTTTAGTTTTTATTTTTTCAAAAATCCAATGATGACTTACTGCTTCTTTTATTGTGTCGTGATTTACAAAGTCCCCTAATATACAAACATAATTTTCATTAATTTCAGCCATGACTTGAATCTGTGTTCATAAGTACTAGTTGGCAAAACTCGGCGCATAGAATATTCATGATATCCACTAGAGTCATCAGATATCATTATCCTTAAATCACTAAAATTTTCTTCTCCTCCAATATCTTCCGAAGTATAACCCATATCTTTAAAACTGATTGAGATTCTGTCACGAGGAAAACATTGCCAATAATGA
Source organism: Gammaproteobacteria bacterium (assembly GCA_013697705.1). Classification (NCBI taxonomy): domain Bacteria; kingdom Pseudomonadati; phylum Pseudomonadota; class Gammaproteobacteria; species Gammaproteobacteria bacterium. The sequence continues at coordinate 14,200 of JACCWJ010000016.1, forward strand.
TCTAGATTTTTTGCGCTACCCAAATAGTTGCGGACCCACATTCCGGATCTCTCACTTTATGTATTAACACTTCGAAGGTGTTCTGTTTTAACAATGCTTCATACTCTTGAGGAGAGAGGGAAGCATGAAAAAGCTCTTCTCCCCCATTGTCGCTCCAACATTCATCATGCTCAGGCCCTGAAGTAAAAGCTAATACGCCTTTTGATTTTAGATGCCTATTAAACAACTTAAACATATTTCGTTGTGCATCGTGATCTAGGTGGAAGAAACTATGCCATGCTAAGATGGCATCAAATTGTTTAGCTAAGTTAATCTCTTGCATATCTTCAATTAGCCAAGTTTGACTTGGAAAGCGTTTCTTGCAGAGCTCGATCATTTTATGACTACCGTCCACACCAGTAATTTTAAATCCTTTCTCAATGAAAAACTTTGCAATGGGTTCACCTGTGCCACAGCCAAGATCAAGAATTTCACCGCCTGGCGGAACCGTGTTAACAATGAAATCAAAATAAGGCTTCTCAAATAAATCCTTATTTCGATGCGTATCAAACCAGTCGACTATCTTTTCATACTGTTCATAAACCTTCTTTCTACTCATATTAATCTCTAGGTAAGGGGTCTAAGTAAGGGGTCAAATAAGTAAGGGGTCAAATATCAAAATGCAAATTGTAAGCTGCACAATAATACTTTAAAAGATAAATTTTACTAAAATAAGGTGATAGGAAACATACCATATTTGCATTTTGATATCTGACCCCTTATTCAATTTTTTGGGTCAGGGCAAGAATCGTTGAAAATAGCGAAGCTGTTAGGCAACAGTTTTCGTTTAAGAATCAGAAATTTATCCGAAGGATTCGTAAGTCAACTTAAAAATAAGCCAGAGCATTACACCTATTTTATTAATTACTCTGGAAGTCAACGATTTGGATTGCCAAACCAAGTTAAAAATACCCACCTAATTGGTAAAGCAATTGTTCTCGAACAATATAATGTGGCGTTAAATGAACTATTGAAACAATCCAGCGAAACTAAGGACATAGCAACACATTACTTGCAAGATCCAGAGCTTTTTTTTCAAGACTTGATAAAGACAAGTAGCATTTTACCTGCGCTTTGAAATTTTATATAACTAAACACTGCAGAAGAACCAAAGATGAGTGTCAGTGTAAATGAGATTAGGTAATTGAGTGTCTAAATGCGAACAAATTGGGAATAGCAATGGTAATCTAGTACTTATTCACAATATTAAATTCCTCAAATAGTTTCTTTTCTCTTTCCAGGGCGAGTTTAGTAAGTTGAGTCGCATTAGATCTTGACCGCTGATTCTTTTTTGTCGCATTTTGAGCAAAAAAGAATACATTGGCTTGTTTTTTTAAATTAGTCATAAATTGAGGCTTAGGCTTCATCAACTCATAATATCTTTCTAATTTTGGAAAAATCTTATTTGTTGTATCCAAATCTTCGGGAGGCATAGGAATAAAAAAGGCATATTTATAATTGCTTGATTTTATAAAACGACGAAATTCTTTAGTAAATTTCTTTTTCTCATTCTCGCCCACATTTATACAATCTACAAAATGACCCCTTCCAGCGTCAACGATTAGTTTTGCCCCATTTGCTAGATTTCCATGTTCGTCTCCAATGGTTTGCATTAATGATTCATTTCTCAATCCAATATCAATCCAAGAACGTAAGTCATCTGCGGCATTGCTTAATTGATTGTTGTAGACCTGGGCATTATCACAATCCCAACCCATTATCTTCAGTTTAGTTAATCTTAATGCTGAGAAATTTTCAAACATAGGGACTGCTTGGGTATTCGCAAGTTTATAATTTGAACTATAAGAAACTTGAGACGGCATATTTTCACATAGGGCGGTCGCACCATTAGGGAAAAAACCTTTTTGAAATAATTCATAAACTAGTTTGGCATTCTCAGAATGTACCTCATCAACATGATAGGACCCTATAAAAAGTATTTGGGCATCTTCAAGGTTTTCCACATTTCCCCAAACAGCATAGGGGATATTATAGTTTCCGGCTGAACGTTCTATGGGAGGATGATAATATATTTTTCCTTTCTGCAGGACTTTCGGTGATTTTTCTTCAGGAAAAGTTTCTTTAGGCAAACCCTTAGCTTTTCTTGAAAAAAATTCTCTTATCTTTTTGAACATGGCTATCCCATTTTTAATTGCTAAAATAATACTATACCTAGATTATCTTAATAAAATCTTAAAGAAAATAAGGGGTCAGATATCAAAATGCAAATTGTAGGTTGAAAAAATAATACTCTGAAAAAAAATTAGTATAAGAATATGATAGGAAACATACCATATTTGCATTTTGATATCTGACCCCTTGTCTCGCCACATAATAGCTCAAGATATCGCAGAGGATTAAATGAGTTGCGGTGACTTTTCTATTTCGTTTATTTGGCTTTCCATCTGGACTTCAGCGATTAATGGATCATTAGCAACTTTTAAATTTCTTAATACTTGAATGGGATCACTAAAAAATCGCTCTATTTTTTTAATCACAGGTCTTGAACGGCTTTGGTGGTTAGTTGACTGCTTTGCATTCATTTCCGATTTCTTTGCACTAAAAAAACTTGAAGGATTGCTTATTACTGCGGTCAATGATGGCTTGCTATTTTTGATATTGTCATTTTTTTCCAGGAGAGGAAAATTTTCTGCATACCAACTATCGGGAATTTCAATTATTTCTGATTCTTCTGACTCACTTTGTGCTTCAGGTGGTGCAGACGCCTGCGAATAATTGGTAAGAGGCAAAGGAGAGTACTTAGATATAAAGTTATTATCCTGCACCTGATTGCTTGGTTCCGTTGCTGTTATATTCGGGTATAGGGTGGAGACATTTGGTAATGATGGAATCCATTTGGGCCATTTCTGAGAATTCGAATTATCAAGGTCCTGTTGGTCTATACTCGGATATATCTCAGGAGTATTTAGTTGTAATGTGGCTTGATTAGACGGTATTGATTTATTAGCGTTTTGTCGAGCAAAAAATGTCTCTAATATTTTGATGTTTGAAACTGAGAGAGATATATCGCTTGGTGCTGGTCGATCAGTATCGTTAAGCATTGTGGCAGATAAAATAGATAGAGCGCTGGATTCTGATTTTTTTTGAACACCTGATGCCTGCTCGGCCCATGCCTCCAGTACTGACGTATCATCCTTGTTAAGCTCTAAACTGGAAGAACCAGTTGTTTTTTGCCGTGTGTCTTGTCGTTCTTCCTTATCTTTTCTAATTTTGTTCAGGTACTCTTCGACCTTTTGTTTACGATTGTTTGTCAATTCAGAAAAGGCATTCGAAAGAGATTCGCCATCACGCAAACTATTTAGTCCATCGAAAGCGCGAGGATCACAAATACCGTGCCACATATGCTCCAAGGAAACTGCGCGCGCATTTTTCAAAATTATTGAAAGCTCCTGCTGAGCGCTGTTTAATAGTTCTAATTGTTGGAACAACTCTTGTTTAGGCGATGATTTATCGGCATCCATAGTTACGAGGCATTCTATAATCTTTAAGCAATTACTTCTTGAGGTTTCAAGATGCGAAGTAGGATAAAGCATGTTTTGGCTGGAATCATAGGCTGGTGATGACATTTCATCAAGAATTTGTTTAGCAGTCGAAAAATCCTCCTGTTTTAAAGCGAGAATAAATGCCCTCTGCATGTGCGCAGTTGCAAGTATAAAATTTCCAGTACTTGCATGCCACAAGATCCTTGCAGAGTCTTCTACTAAGGCTTTTGCAACTGCTCTACTGATCGAAATTTGGTCCTTAGAATATAGAGGGTCTTCCGGATTTAGATATCCACTGTCGTCTATCGTAGGATGCTGAGCCCGTAGTGATTTAATTATATTAACCAAACGATTGTATCCAGTAGTATCCGGCTCTACAAAAGTAAATAGTTGTTTTGGCACTTTAAGCGCTCTATCAAAACCATATCTTCCCCCAAGATACAAACCACGGAAAAAATACAATATAGATGCCGCGAAACAAAGCGTACCACCCAAAATTGTTATTACTACAGCCACTCCTGTATTGCCTTCTTCCCTACATTCTCTAAAAATTTTAGCAGCTAAGGCGAAAGGACCAGTAATAGCGCTTAAAATACCGCCAACAAATGCACCTGCAATGTGGCTTACTGCCTTTTTAACTACTTTTATAAATTTCATGAGAACCCCCTTTGACTGATTGTTACCGGCTTTACAGCTACAGATAAACCATATCTAAATGGTATAATTGAATGTTTTCAAAATCGCGGATGTAATATGAGCTTCTTGATAATGAGGCTGATAGTTTAGCATTATTATGCATGCTGAAGTAGCTAAACAGCCTTAAATCAATCTTAAATCACGTAATTCACGCGCAAAAAAATCCATTACAAATCAGAGTATATTAAAATTCGAAAATATAATTTCAATCAAATAGAAATTATTTTCTTCTAGTATTTATTAAGCGTTGATTTACTTAAGGTCCTTTGAATAAAATATAGCGACACATCAAGTGTGTGTATTTTTTTATTTTGCATAAAATTATCCAGTGAATTATAAAAAAAGAATTTAAATAAATAAATTACTTTTTTTTCGCATAATCATGTGACAGGCAAATACTATGCAGAGTAGTTGCTCAGGACTTTGTCCAAATGATAAAACAATTGAAGACGCTTTACCTAATATCAGAAAGTTTTTTAGAAGCTATAAAAATTAGCTCCAACTTAATGGCTTTAATTATTTACAATACTAAGCAAATCACAAAAGTGTATCAGCAGGAATTTGTATTCCGCAATTCAGGGAAATCGTTCTCCATAGATTCAAATCCAGAGGCCACGGATCTGCCAAATGTTTGGAATAGGTTTGAGACGTTTTTACGCAAGTTATAAATTTTATAAATATAATAAAGTCTATTTATAGAAGTAACCAGCGATTCTTTTATATCAGGGTGGATTTGATTTCGCTTAACGATATCATTCATAATTTCGAGAATCACTTCGGGTGAGAAATTCATTTTAAAATATTGCAGGGCTTTCAAATACTGCTGCATTTCTATAAGCCACTCGATAGATTGATTTTGCTCACCATCCCCGGAAATATGTGCACTAAACAAAGTTTCTAGGCTTATATTATTTCGGATTGCTTGTGGAATCTCCTTAATAATACGCACAAGCACAGAGAGATCTTCAGGGGTAATTTTTTCATTGATAATCTTTCTGTCAACCGCACGTTCGACTTTTAATTGACATGAGACGTCATCTAAAACAATCTCAGCAGGAAATAAAAATTCACGGTGCATTCTGACATCGTCAAAATTAGCTTGAAAAATATGTGCCAAGATCTCTCTCAGCATGAGTCTCGATGCTTCTTTTTGTGCCGCATATATGAAGTTCATATTTTCTAATAACTTCTTCAAAAGCGATTCGTCATCGCAACTAATCTCAATGTCTGCTGTTAGATTCTTCCCAGCAGTCTCATTAGATATTTTTATAGTCACTTTTGGCTTATCAATATTTTTGTGACCCACTTCCCGTCTAAACATGTTGTACACACTCATCATTGGCGCAGCGATATTGTAGATATACCTGAGTTTATTAACAGACGTGGCGAATACAACCTTTAACAAAGGATGAACTTGATCACTCGCAGCAACTGCTGTCATGACTTCAATCTGCTCACTTTGAGAAAGACTCCTTTGAAAATCATGTAATGCTAATAATGCTTTACGTATGCTCATTAGATATTTTGTTGATTGGTTTGTCTTTTTTGCCATGTCTATATGTTTCATAAATAATTTTTCTAAAGAAAGACTTTGGCGTACTGCTTGGGGAAGCGCAACTATGAATTTGGAAAGCTGTGAAAGTTCTTCAGCAGTAGGTTCATCCAAAGTGATTTCACCAAAGTCAAATAAGCCTATTTGTAACTTTTTGCAACCAACCTCTGCCATCTCGGAAATACTGATACATTGTTGGTTTCCATGTCTATCGCGATCAAAATAAGAGCCTCTAAGAATATTTATCAATTCAACTTTCATCATTGTTTTAGCTGCGGCTTTACGTACAGCTCTTTGAAAATTCGTACTTGTTGGTAGGTAATTAAATTCGACTCCATAAATTCGTTCAATGAAGCGATAACCTTGCTCGCATAGTAATATTTTTGAACTTGCTAGATGAATCTCAAATTTATAACCATCAGCTACAATGGTCGTTAATTCATTATGATGATAAATATTCTCAGCAATTTTACTCTGTTTTTCATTTAATGATTTGTCCATTTCAATTTTAGACAATTCCTCTGCCTCTGAAATCATTGACAATATTATTGAGCTTGAGGCCTTAATTTTCTCATGCAGACATATTTTTAACGCGGCAGCTAAATGCTCAAAACCTTCTTTAGCCTCCTTATGTGCGTTTTCACGTAACAAGAGAAGAACGGCTCGCCTTCCGTTAGTTAATAAGACATCAAGTGCAATATTGTAAGAGGCAGATCCCAATAAAGGTCCGAGCTTAGCAATCAATTTGAAATCTTGGGCCGCCATTAATTCGTTAATGCGCCTCCATATGTGCCATCGTGTGGGAGGGTTTGCTTTACTTTTCATGTGGGATACATCAGTCTTAATAGCTTCTGGTGTGTCGGGATGATTATCAAACGCTTGAGCCAATTTAATATATGCCGGCCCCATGTATTCACACATTGTGACCAACTTTTTGCCAACACCAACCGGCTTGTCACTATTATTCGCTTCATTGGTTGCAACTAACATCGCTGCTAGCAAATATGGTTTAACATATGGGCTAGCTGTGTCTAAATAGGATCTAACCAAGTGGTATGCAATATTTTCATCTGAATTTACATCACCCGCATTTGGAAATAGTATTCCGGCAACATATGCAAATCCTTCTTCATATGCTTTTGATTCTTCCTCAAGATTTAAAACTTTGTCAGCAGGTATAAGTAAATAGTTTATGATAACAGCGCGTGCTTGTAAGGAACAATCCCAAAATTGAAAATAGATGGTCCTTGAAATTGCTTGGGCGGCACTTAACTTATTCTCTTTATTAGAACCACCCTTGAATTTAAACGCCATTAATTTAGCAATTTCATCTACATGATTATGATCCGCTATGTGGGCAGCAAAAATAGTCAGAGACTTCTCATTTAGAGGGGAGGATAAGAAATTAAGCAAGTACTTTTGATCTTCTTTGCGCTTGCTAAAATATTTAGAAATTAGCCCTAAAACATTCATAGCTTGTTCATTAATAATCTTAGGCTTTTTTGTGCTGAATAAATATTTTTCTGGCTCAAGCATCACACCAATATATTCACAAATTTCGTTTTGTGCTTCAATCGAATTGGTAAGCTGTTCTAGTATATAGGCAATGTCTGACCTTGCCACATTCGCAATGAGCGAATCAATAACTTTAATAATTTCGGTTAGATAACCTTGTGAATTATCATCTTTTTCATACTGTAAAAGTATTTTTTCAACCCACAGGTCAATAAGCGCCTTTTTAAATTTTACATCGCTAATCGGCATTGAGAAGGTTTTATTAAAAATAGCTTCTTCAAGTACTCTGATTTGTTCTTCAGGATTACCAGAAGATAATGAAAGTTGATTAATGATAGCATTTGATAGCAATGTTTGATGTCGATGAGATGGGAATGCGATATACTCATCAAATAATCGATAGATAAATATTAAAGTAGGTAATTCAATATCCGATATTTTAGATTGTAGACTATTTCTTAATTGAGATGACCACACGAATGATTGCAATATTATTCTAATGTTAGCAAAATCGAATTTTTCTCCTGCCTCATGCAATATATTCATAATATAAAGAGCCTCTTGGCTGAATATATTATAATTTTGATTAACTTCAACAAAATGCTCAACTACCCCGCGCAAAGACCCAATCTTGTGTGCAATTAGGAGGGGAATCAGTTGTCTTAAACAATCAAAGGTTAATATGTCAGAATTTAGCTCAAATATTGCCATATATTGTTGAGGTGTAATTTCATAAGTATAAAAACTTAATCTAGTATTATTAGACCCTCTGGTATTCTTAATCAAACTTATCACTTCATCAGCACTAAATAGCTTGAATTTAGTATTGAGATAAGTTTGATCAATACAAAATTTCATATAATGAGAACTCATGGATAACGCTTGTGTGATTACTTCCGTTTTCTGCAGGTGAACTAAATCTCTGTTATCTTTTCGCCCCAAAAAAAAGCTTTTGACAACGTCTTTTTCTTTTTCAGTGCCACTCAGAGCGATATCAGTAAACACCTTTAATAAGTGATGCACAGCAGGGTTATCAATATTAATTTTTTCATTATCAACACGGTACCCTGGACAGATCAAGAGAGGCCAATTTGTATCGTAATAATCCTGGAAAGAATCTTCAAAATTCCTATATTGAGAAAACGTATTTGTTACCAGTGGAGTACTTTGATTGAAGTACATTAAAATATCGCTACAGATATCAGAGGGAGAACCAAACTTCTCCCAGTCTCCTGATAATTCGCTAATTTTTATTTTCTCTTTATCTTCAGGAAGATGCCACAACTCTTTAGCGCTGAACAGTTTCCATAAACGTTTGTCCATTACGACGCCTAACTGCCATAACCATGTTGCAAGTCTACTATCCTGTTCAGCCCAGTTAAGGTGTTTTTCCCAAGGGGGTAAAGGCGTATCCAGGAAGGGAGCAAGAGATGATCCATTATCAGAAAACCCCTGCCAACGAATTCGCGTTCCTATAGAGGAACCAAAATATCGCTCTGCATTCGTTGGTAACTGACCATTATGAGATTTCCGAAAATCACGTAGATGATTCGATGCGCGCTGAATAAATTGTTCCTTTGAAAAATGACAAGTATATTGTTGCCAAAATAACTGCATTTTTACTGCGGACTCTTGTGCGGTCAAAAAGTTATCTGCCATTACAAACTGATTAATAAGACCCTGAAAATTTTTAAAAAATCCTAAAGGTGCCAGTTTGGCAGTTGTCATTATGGTTTTTTCAATTTCACGAGTTTCAAGGCGAGTGATTTTGTCTAACGGCTTTTCCATGTATTTATCTAAAACCAATTTAAGCTCCACATAATGCTCTACATTGATTTGATGCAAATTTCCATTATTAATACCATAAAATAATTCCCAGCCCTCATGAGTTCTTGTTAGGTAATAAATATTTTTATAAGTTGTTTCCGGAAGCGAAGAAGAAATTTCAAGAATTGCAACACTATATCCTTCACGATCCCAACCTCCAGCACATATTAAATAAATTAAATCAAATGCTGGGACATGAAGCTGACCCGCAGTATTAATTAGTTCATCAACCGCATTTGCTTGATCTTGATCATTTAAATCAATTTTTATCATGTGCAACAGGTTACAAAACTCCCTAACTCTACTGCTGGGTTCTACAGTTAATTCGTAGGGGAATAATTCATCTTTAAGATAAATTAAACAGGTTGTTAGGAAATCAATTTTTTGAACTTTCGTGTGGAAATTATTAAATCTTTCAGTAAAAATGCTTGGCTTTTGAATGCCTTTTATTTCCTCATAAATGAACTCTGCTGATCTCTCTGAGGATTCACCAGGTACTCCGTTCTTATAATTCTCACTTGCCATCCATGTTAATAGATTTTTGATTCGAATAGAGTAATCCGGAGTAGTACTAGAGGCTTCACTGCCATCAATTACATCAAAGAATTTGTTCGCTTCAGCAAAAAGGTGGGCTTTTCTCAGAAAACTAATAGCTGCATCAATATTCCGGCATTTTTGCACTGCCATTTTGTCAATGGCGTGTTGTTTGTCAGATGATAAATCATCAGTAATTCCGACGCCATAGATTTTAATACAATATAGAGTTTGAGCTAAAGCAAATTCTATTTCATAAATTGTATGTTCCCCAAGAGAATACTTTTCTAATAATTCTTTATGAATTGCAATTATTGGATGATCGAAGCCAGCTATTTTACTGATTAATTTATTGCCTTTCGTGGTGATAAAAATTTCAATATCAATATTAAAGTTATCTGGTTTCAATTTCTGTAATGTTTGGTAAAGAAACAACTTGGTTTTGTTAAATTGTTGGTCAGATAAGAAAATAAGCTCATGTTCTTCTAGTAATAAGGGCACACGAGATTCTAGAGTTGTCTTCCCAGTAATTGTATAAAAAACATCTATGTCGGTTAACCTACACATTAGTTTATAGTCTTCTTTATCGAACTCTACCGACTGCCACTCTCCATCTATAGGAAAAGATGCATAGGCCATTGGTAGCGTTCTAAAATCTTTAGCCAGACAGACGAGCTGATTCCATGGATCAAAAATAATAGCGTCCTCGTCCCAAGAAGCAATATTATTTAGATTTCCACCTTGATCATTATTTCCTTTCTTGATTCTCTTTAGTGCGATAAACGTGTGGTTATCTATCTCCCCATTCTTAACAGGATATGTGATCATGACCTGCTCAACGAGTATATCATCGTCGACAATGCCACTTTTAAATATTCGCGCTAAACCAAGTCCGGTATGCTCCCCACAAAAACCGGTATCAATATTTAGACGATTAAATTGATTCGCCATAGCCAGGAGCTCTAATTTTTTTTGTGTAATTATCCCATCCTGCGTAGGTGCAAAAGATAACTTAAGATTAACAGCGAAGGTAGACACTATGTTTTCGAACTGCTCAATTCTCTGTTCGATTTTTTTAAATCGTCGTGACATGCCGAAGGGGCATTGTAATATTTTTTCAATCGTTTTCTTGATATTGTATACAGCATCTTCCCTAAACTGTTCGATTAGATTTCTGTCTTCGGTGGGCGACAGCACCTGACAATCAACCTTATCCTTGAGGGAGTTTATATTATTATCATGATCTGTATCTCGCCTGAGATAAAACTGAAATAATTCATTGTGTTCTGGAGTGAGTTTTCGGTTAACTTGCACGTCATTTATTAAAACGTCTAGCTCGGTTAAAAGCTTATCTTGTAGCCATGTTGCAATTTTACGGTCATCTACTGCCAATACTTGTCCTTGGCGTAATTCCAATAGGTAATTATTGAGATTATCTTGCAGATGGCTTGACACCTGTTTTTCACTAAAAGTGATATTTTTATTATACTTGCAGAGTCTATCAATTTTTCTGTAGATAGTAGTACATTCCGCTGCGACTTCGTTGGTTAATATTTGCATTTCTTCATGATTTATATTTTTATTGTCTAATAATTTTCCATACTTTTCATTCAAGTTTTCTAACACATAATGATCAAGGGTAGCTTGGCTAACGAAAATTCTATGCAAATGAACTTGTATTTCTATATCTCGTTTGTTTTCATTAGCAGGGTAACAATCAAAACCCTCATAGCGATTTCCTGCAAACGGTATCTGGGCATTGATTTCATCCTTAATAGTAGTTAATTGTTCTAGCAGTTCTTGTGTTTTTCTAGGATTAAGTGGCATATTAGTTTTCTCGTATGTTCAAGGGCTACATCATTATTGTAAGGATCGTATAACCAATTAGTGTAATTTAATGTAAACAGTTAGCGCCATATGACTAGGCGAAGAAATTAGTGTGCCGTGATCTATGATGAGCGTCACTATCGTCCTCTGGTTCACGCACTTTTGAAGATTCAAGCTTCTCTTCAAGCAAACTGAGCTGTTTCTCTAGAGCTGCAATTTTCGCATCCCGTTCAATGAGGCACCTCTCTAAGATCATAACTTTCTCGTCTCGATCAACTATTTTTTCCTCGAAATGTTTACTCATATTTTGAAAAAAATAAGCTAACTTTCCGGATAATTGCAATTCACATATTATTGTTTTACCTGCCATAGAATATTTATCAAATACTTTATGTAGGTCTTCAGGTTTTAGTTGAATTAATTGACCAAACTCAATGAATTGGTTATTAATTAGGTCGCAAACTTGGGCGATATTTTGCAGTAACTCGATCACAATCCCTGGCGGAAGATCTAACATATCAGAAAATGATATGGGAAGTGTAGTCAATAACTGTGCATCACCATAACTCATCTGAACTATAATTTTCTGTATAGCTAAATTTAAATTTAGAAATTTAGAAAAAGCAATCTGATTTAAGCCACCACCATCACGAGAAACCAATATAAACCCACCCGCCGTATCTTTTGTGGCAATCATCTCTATAATCGATGAATCTAGCTTTTGCAGATGGTAAAGTGAAAGGTCTTTATATTTATATAAATAATGAAAAATTTTATATTTTTTTAAAATTAAGTCTCTACTAGGTTTTTTAAGCTTGGCAAAATCATCTAGCGGAAACCCTTGTCTTTCAAATATTTTGATAGCGGCTGCTTGGTTGGCATATAGTTCTTCACATAAAGATTTCTCACAAGACAAAAAATTTTCCACGCTTAGATGGCATTTAGACAAAAATTGACGAAATTCCTGAGGATTTTTTAATATATTTAGAAGCAGATTGGGAGGCAATTGGACTAACTGAAGTAGGCTATTATAACAGCCCTTGAAATAATAAAATGGAAAGAAAAGCCTTAAATTATTAAGATGAGCATACAGCTCAGAACCTAGGCTATAAAGCTGCCAAACAGTGACTTCATAAGTCGTTATTAGCTCTATTCCATCAGGACTGACAATAAAATCTGCGAGCGCCTTTGGCAGGAGCTGCAACTGTTCAAAAGTTAGTAATTCTTCCAACCGCCTCGGGATTTCTTCACGAGTTTTTATGATTAGCATGGTGTTAGTTTTTTTCTTGACTACTCTCTGGATATGCAGCGCATCACGTAATAAAAATCTTGAGTTAGTAAGAGGATTAAGCAGCCACTTTGTCCCTTCTTCAGTTTCACCAAGAACGTGGCCTTTATAATCTCTCATTTTATGATATTTAATTAAGGTTTTAATATTAAATTTTTGCCCAGTTGAAATATAAACAGCATTATTAATTTTAAAAGTATCTTGCATTATTGGGTCAACATCATTAATCGGTCTAAACTCTGCTAATAGAATTAAAATATTATGAATAACGTCTGCTGAACTATTGTTGGCATTAGCATTTTGCTGCTTTAAAATCGATTCAATTAACATAGTCTGCAAAAGTTTTCTCAGCTTTTCTACCAATGAATCTTGATCATGGGTATCGCTTGTTAAGCGCTCCAATAAAGATTTTATTTCTGCAATACCCTCGCACTGAGTAATTTTGGTCAACTCTTGTAAAGCTGTTTCGAACATCAAGTTTCTCTCTGGGACAAAAAAATAGGGGTATATTTTATAATAAATTGCGTAAAACAGCATTAAGCTTAAAATTAAGAAAAAATTAAACTTTGCTTACCGAATGGGTTGCCCCAGGTGATTCTCAAAAGGTGATAATTTGATATCTGACCCCATCATTTCATAATTTGATATCTGACCCCATCACCGAATATTACTTGCTAATTTAATAGCCCTGTCAGGATTAGACTTGTCTTCAATTGACCATGCGGCAGAGAGGATCAAGCGTACGAATATCCAATCTTTTATTCGTTGGGGATTGAGATTGGATTTTTTTGCAATTTGATTTACTCTTTGCTCAAATAATTTTTTAATATCGGAATTAGATTGCAGTTCCGATTTAGTAATAAAATCAAACGCTGCAATTTCAAATTCTGCATCTCCTATAATTCCTTTTGGATCGATTGCTAACCATTCTTCACCATCTTGAAGAATATTGTCATGATGTAAATCACCATGCAAAACCACCGGCTTATTCAATGAGTTTAATAATTTATTTTTCAAAGAAACTGCTTCTTCTAATAAATTTTTAGGCATTTGTGTCGAGTCGCACTCATCGAGTGCCTCAAGCCAAGCACTGATGTGACCAAAATTGCTTTTACTTGACAACTCTTTCTGATGAAGTTGTTGCATTGTTGACACATAATTATCCATTACAAATTCAGGTCGAGCTGGATAAAATGATTTAAGGGTGACGCCAGGAACCGCCTGGTGCAAGAGTATGGCATTATGGTCTTCACTATAGTCAATAAGCTTAATTGAGCCCTTACCATAAAAATACATCAGAGCCTCTTTTTCTGGAGCAATGATTTCCGGATCGCAGCTTATTTTTAATATGAGTGGAGTGTCAGTTTGAGAGATTGCTTTAGCAACATAATTATAAGTCATGTTGCCAACAGGAGAAATATAGTTCAGCTGCCATTTTATAGACAGGATTTTAATAATTTCCGGTAAGTCAGTTAACCATTTGCGACCTGGCTCACCATAAATATTAATAATATTTCTTGCAAATTCATCCATTGTCTTAAGGAGCTGCACTCATCACGTTTCGAGACACTTTGGAAGTTTCGATTTCACGTTGGGTTGCTTTATACATTCCTGTTAAGTTACCTTTTAATGCTGACTGGTCCACAATCATTTCTTCACAGGAAAGATCAGCTAAATTCTTAGAATTTTTAAATTGATCTAAATCGTGTTGTAACTCTTGAATATAACTTAATAAATACATGGTATAAGAATGCTGTCTTAGCCCGCTCCCATTATGATGCACCTCAAGCATATTATTTTTTGCAGTCAAAATCACATCTTGCAATAAAGATATTACTAGCTTGCTACTTTGCTCAAGATCCACATCTTCTGTCGGAATTTTTTTGGCTAACTCTGTGATCTTGCTTTTTATCAAGTACGTCGTAAAAATTTCACAATGTTCATTAGCCCGCTCTCTGGCTTTTTTCCTGCCATAACCAAAAAAAGAAAAGCGAGATGATCGCCCAATCTCTGTATTATGATTGATATAAGCATCACGATACTGCTCTAATCTATTGATCCGATTAGTTATAACGTTAGTTAATAATTCCAAGTGTTCTTTGTGTTCTTGATGACGGATTTGGGATGCATAATCGATTGGCTCTCTGGCAAATTCCTCCTTTTGCGCGTCAGACACACCCTTCAAATTAGCCAATGTTGATTGTAATTCAGTTTGACGTTGCAGTGTGCGGTTTATCATTACTTCATATTTAACTGGGTTAGTCCGGTATATCTGATTCACTAAGTGATTACCTAGTATTCGTTCAATCTTGCCGATCAGGAGTTTTTCTTTTTCATTATTTGGTTGTATTAGCTTGAGATCTATTTCAGCTTCAACTTCCTGCGCCATTTCTTCCAAGATCTCAGGGTTCAACATCGGATGATTGGGAGTTGCGGCTAATTCTCTTTCTTCTTCTTCATCATCAGAGGTATCGCTATCGCAATCTCGCTGACTACCCTTTTCTTCGTTGTCTGGCTCTGAACCATTCACAGGTATTTCAATTACATTCTCAATGGGTTTATCAAGAGACGGTTTTGCCACTTCCACAAGGTCATATTTTATCTTTTCTTGTTTAGCGATCGCGGCAAAGTAAGGAATGAATTGTTCATGAAGGCAAGTTAAATTTAGAAACTCGAGAGTTGCACTAACGTTGTTATCTTGATCCTTATCCACTTTGACAAGAAAAGTTTGCACAATGGCGGGATTTGCAGCCCCTCCAAATGTCTGAGGTTCGGCCTCTGAATTTATATCACCTACGACAATATTATTGATAGCTTTATAACTAATATAAAGGCTGCCATTTTTCCAGTATACATCCATTAAGGGCGTACTAAGCGTCTCCGGCACTATCTGAAAGCCAAGGCTATATTTATGAAATAGTTTTTCATACTCAGCAGTGATATCTGCTGCCGGACCATTCATATGTGCATTACATAATATCCACTTATGCAAAGCTTCATCCTTAGTGAAGCTGCTTATACATTGCTCTATAGAGCTTCCCGTCATCTGAGGCCCAATAAGCTCCGATTTTTTTCCTCCCAGGGTTAGAGTGCCTGAGCTAAATTCCCGGGCAAAATTCCTAGCTAGTGTAACATCATCGAAATTTGCAAGGAGTAGGGGGCCCGCTAGATTTAATTGAAGGTGGAGTTTTGGTTCTACGCTGGGT
This sequence comes from Gammaproteobacteria bacterium, assembly GCA_013697705.1. NCBI lineage: Bacteria > Pseudomonadati > Pseudomonadota > Gammaproteobacteria > Gammaproteobacteria bacterium. Next base: position 30,187 of record JACCWJ010000016.1, read on the forward strand.
TTATTATAACTATGAGTGGTTGCATGAGGGATAAGACGTTCATTCCCTGCCTGATCTACTGATGACAAGTAAGCATTCTCGCTTGCTTGATAAGTTGCATCATCAATTTTATAGACACGCTGAACCTGGCCTAAATCTGAATAACAGGAAAATTTACTATTTTCTAGAAAGAATGGGCCACAATTCACATGATCCATTAGGCTCTGTTGATATGCAATGTACTCAAGATCAAGTGGTATACTGAAATTCCGTTCCACCGCTTCACTGATATATTGAGTATTATAAGAAATCCAAGGTCTCTGCGAATCGGTAAGTTTGGCAAAAGATTTATTTGAATCAAGTTCTATATAAAGCTCTAACCAGTGTTTTCGTTGACGACCAAAATAAAACCATTTATTCATGGTCGCTAAGGGGATAGTTAATTTATGTTTTGCTTTATCACATTTACCCCAAAAGGACTGACTATATATTTCAAGCGCATGATTTAAACTGATAGTGTCTACCGAGTGTATGTCCTGGATATCTGTATCATTGGTAGGATAAAAAACATGAAGACAATTACAGTGCGTTTTATCATAGAAAGTATAAAAAACTATTTGGTCTGAAATATTTTGTCCAGCCAGACGCTCACTTTTTGTCACATCTATAAACTGAAAATTTTCATCTTGGAAAAAACGTTGAATATGTAGATACGCTAGCTTGGAAGGGTCATATTGATTACGCACTATAGGAGCATTATCATCAAAATCCCTCTGGATAACGATAGGTTCTGCGTGCTCACCCGATTCTACTTTTTCAAACTCATCTTCTTCCAGCATACCAATAACCTTTTTACTTATAACAATTGTGGCTCAATTATAAGCTATTAACCTTAATTTAGTCTTAATAGCTAATTTTCATAGCAATGACATCATGGCAACCGCATCACCCCCCCCCCTTGACAAACAGTTGAGGCTTGAATTTCCCTGGATTTCGCTACGCTACATCCAGGCTACTTTGAGGGTGTTGTAGCCTTGATGACACGAAGTAGAATCAAGGTCATTAGTTTTTTGCTGCATTCTCACATTCTTTATTCTTGATTTCAACAGGTTACATTAACAGCTGCGAGAGACGAACAGTGAGAATTACTCATCCGATGAGGTCTTTCTGAAGCAAGCTTGGAGGTAAAATATTCATGTATCCCTGATATATTGATTTCTCGATCACCTCTTCTCGATTTGCACATCCCATTTTAAACTTGATTTGCTCAATATAACTTTCAACAGTTCTGGGAGAAAGATCGAGCAGTTTCGAAATTCCTTTGTTTGTTTTACCTCTCAGCACAAAGAAAAGGCACTCTAGCTCGCGTGTTGAAAATTTTATATCTTGGATACAATCGGTTAATAAAAAACAAAATTGTTGGCCACTTTTTTTATTTATATATTTCTTACTCGCATTCACAATAAACCGGCTTATATCAATCATGCGGTAATTTGTCACATCATCAAATTGTGAAACTATCCCAAAATCCTGTCCAATCTCATCTTGGATCAGATATTTTTTACCAAAAATAGTTTTCCATGCATTATCTGCATAACAATAGCACCCTATAAAATACAAGGGGTGTTGGCTGTTTTTAACCAGTTCGTCTTGCCATACAAACATTTCCGCATCTTCTGCTGCTTTACAACGTAAATTTTCATAGGAAATCCCTACTACGGCATCAGGATCACTAAAACCCACCCATTCTAAACCCAGCTTATTTATCATTAATAATTTAGAGTCGAGACTTAATACGCCAAAAAAACCAGGCGATTGTTCAAGTACACCAGCACTCATTAATTGACGAGAGGAAATGGCAGTCATTACAAGCCTTCATTATAGAATAACAAAAATAAGCCTATCATTATAAATAATTATTAATTTTTTACAATTGAATCCGCGCTAATAACGGTGGGCGTTAGCACGGTTAATATAATTAATTTACATCAATAAAATCAGTTTTTTATTAAAAATTGGAACTGATATGCAATTAAAGCCCACTGCTAATGATGATAACTCCGCGCTTGAATGGGAAACTTATAAGGATTTACTCATTAATAGAAGCTTATTTGATAAAGGGTTGCTGGTTATTCAGACGAATTCTGAAAAAATTATTCAAGATCCTCCCACTACCTCAAACAGTTTTACCCTTAATAATCGCCAATTGACCTTTTATTATGGCAAGACTCAAAAATCAGACAGTAAACCGCTCATCCTGGCCAAAAAATTACTGTTACAACTTGATCCTAATTTAAAGACAGAAGTCACCCTTCAAACGACCAAACGTCGTGACGAGGTTTTTCTTCCACTCCTTTTAGCACAGGATACCAATAATATCGGGTTATATGTGTATCTCTGGACAAGTAACCCTCGAGAATTAAATTTTTCTCGTTTTAGAAATTTTGTCACGTGTGGTTGTTTCTTTGGTTCTGCTTTGGAAGCAGTCACTGATAGTGATGAAAAACTCGCTTTCATAAATCATAACCTACCTTCAGGCCTGAAAATTAAAACACTCAATTTAATTACCGAGGTGAGCTCGCCTTATGAAGAAGTATTATTTAGTGAGCAAGAGAAAATAGCCCTGCTGATAAAGAACTTTTCTAAACAAGGTCAAGATCAAGAATTAATTTTCCACCTACCCTATTACGATTATGCATTATTTGGGATTAAATTTTTTCTTCGCTCCGTAATTACTTTTAGTGATCTGGATAAATTCATCCAGCTAATTTTTATGAAAGCAGAAAATTATGAGATGAGATTACGACACATTTTTGGTAAACATAATATAAATCTCTCCATTCAATCGCCCTTTGATAATCTTTTTGGTGATATCAAGGAGGCGAACGTCATCACGCGCCACCTATTAGCCTGCTTAAATTTACCTTATCAGCAACAAGATTACAGCGGCTTATTACCTGAGCAACTCGCCACTTTAGAGCAAGATCTCGTTGAAGTAATTATTACAAAACTACAAACCCATAATTACTATCTTGATCACCAGGAAACCTGGTTAGATTTAACAAACCGGAATAATACGGGTATCACCAACTTAGAGGATGTGTTTAAACTTGCGAATTCTATGATGATCGCTATTGCTTCCAAAGGAAAAAAGCATAATGAAACATGTTCGATTTTGCCTTTGACCGAAAAACAAATACAGGTTCATCATTCCTCAATTAAAATAAGTGACTCCTACCCTAGCGTTTTTAATATGACCGTAGTTGATCCCGTCATAACCTATTCCGCGAAGAATAAGGGGATTTTATTTTATCAAGACGCCGGGAGAGAAACATTAGCTGAGCTCTTGACCGATAAAAAAATACTCCAATATGCTTATAAAAACATTAGCTTTTTTGCCAACCATGCATCTCAAATTGGGGACAACTATGACACAAACACCCGCCCCTCCCTTGCAACAATCTTACACAAGAGTTGATGCGGGGTACTCTTGCGATTAGAAGAAAATCATCAGGGAGTAAAATAAAAACTCTGTAAATTCAATCTATACTTATTCACAGTGTTATGGAATACAGCGCCATCATTTCGTTAAGCAAGGAGCAGTAACATGTCAAATAAAGTTCCTTCCCCTGCAGCCCTCAAAGGATCTCTTTTACATTACGCTCGTCCTCGAGGATGTAATCTTCTGGAACGCACGCAGAGCCTCGGTGATTATGTGGAATTAAGACTGAAAAATCATGTCTTACCTTATTCTCGGTCTTTGATTAATGCAGCGGGCCCAGAAACTACAATCCAATATGATGATGGGGCAACGGGGAAAGGATTAAATTTTGCTTCACAAGATTATCTCGCCATGAACAATCGACCCGAGATTCGTGAAGCGGCTATTCAAGCAATTAACGAATATGGTGTACACAGTGCTGGAAGCCCCACACTACTAGGCAATACGGTAAACTCATTGGCCCTGGAAGAACAATTAGCCGAATTTTTAAAAACTGAATATGTCGTATTATTTCCCACTGGCTGGGGAGCCGCTTTTGGCACTATTGTTGCCTTAGTAGGCCCGACGACCATGTGGTAATGGATGAGCTCTCCCACGCTAGTATTCAGTCTGGAGTCTATAGTGCGACGAGAAAGGTGACTGCATGCAAACACTTAGATGTAGACGCTATGATTGCCGCTATAGAAGATATTCGTGCAAAGGATACAAAGAATGGCATCTTAGTTGTAACAGAGTCGCTTTTTTCAATGGATTCTGACACACCCGATCTTGCTAAACTCCAAGCAAGTTGCAGAAATCTCAACGCTATCTTGATGGTGGATGCTGCGCATGATCTCGGCTGCTTAGGGCCGGATGGGCGGGGTCATATCGGAATGCAAAAAATGCTAGGAAAAATTGATTTAGTGATGGGTAGTTTTTCCAAAACCTTTGCCTCAAATGGCGGATTTCTTGCTATGCATAAGCGGAGCGTGCGTCATTTTATGAAATTTTATTCTGGGCCACATACATTTTCCAACGCCATTTCACCCGTACAGTGCGCCGTGGTAAGTAAAGTGCTTGAAATTGTTAAAAGCGACCTAGGGCAGCAGCTACGCAATGATTTATTAACGGCAGTCGATGCTTTACGGGATGAATTTAATAACCTTGACATCAAATGCATGGGAAATCCCTCAGCGATAGTCCCGGTGCCGGTCGGTTCTGAAGCCACAGCCAGAATAGCAAGCTGGTTGATGTTTCAGCGTGGCGTGCTTGCTAATCTCGTTGAATTTCCAGCAGTTCGCGCTCGCTGTGCTCGATTTCGCATGCAGGTAATGTCTTCCCACACTCCTGAACAAACACGAGCTGCTGCTAAGGTTGTTGCCGCTTGTATAGATGAGGCTCGTGATATAGCAAACTCGATTAAGGAGTAATTAATGGAAAATCTAATTAACAGTTTTAAATTTTTAACTAGCGCTGATCAAGATAGTTTGCATCAAAAGATGCAAGTAGTAGATTTTGAAGCCGAAACCATTTTGCTTAAAGAAGGCGAACAGAAACAAGCCCTATTTGTATTACTCGAGGGAAATGTCAGGGTAGAAAAAGAATTCCTCGGCCAATCCGTGCCCTTTACTGAACTCCTTGCCGGAGAAATTTTTGGCGAGATGTCATTGATTGAAAAACAGGGAGCAAGTGGTACTGTAGTTTGTAATACCGCCTGTAAAGTAGCCATTTTAACTGCTGATGAATTGCAGCATTTGGAAGATACCGTGCCGAATTTTGCGGGACGGTTTTATCAATCACTTGCCTATTTGCTGAGCGTACGTTTGCGTGAGGCGAATGTAAATGTTGTCCAGGGATTTTTTTCCGTAGGCTGATTTGCTAACCTTCAACAAAGCGATGTTTTATACGATGCCATGTATTCATTTCAAGGAGCAAACCCGATTTATGGACAGTAGTAGAGAACCTCATCTTATCAAATGTATCGGTTGGTTACGGGCAGCGGTTCTAGGAGCGAATGATGGCATTATTTCTACGTTATCGATTATGACAGTGGTCTTCCTAGCCATACTTGGCGCAGCTGCCTCCAAAGTGGCGGGCGTCTCTATGATGATTGGCATAGTACGAGTCACTTTGTGGGGATCGGTTGCCATGGTGATAAGTGCCGGTATTGGTTACATTTTAGGTGTTACCTTATAGCGGCACTGTGAAAACATTTGCAATAAAAATTAAGGGATCAACTTTATCATTAACTAATTAAAAGTACATATTTGCTTTGTTTTAATTAGTTAATGATTACTAAAATTAGCCACGATGGTAGATTGATTTTCTTCAGAAGGAAGCAATAGGGGTTTCGAATAATTAAGTGAGGGTTGACTATTATCAAGATGCTGAATTATTCGGGATCTTTCATTTGCAATAGCACTTGTAATATTTTCAGTGATGTCATGAAATTTATGTCGCTGTGAGATCTCAATGTCACTATTTTTAAAACCAAAAATCTCCTTCTGGCCATCTATTATTGATTGAGTAACTTTTAAGGCTTCCATCAATTTTGAAGATAATTGATCAGCACCAAAAAAATCAAAAACATGAGGGCTGTAATAAGTTGCTACTGGAAAGCCCTGTTGTACTAACATACGATTTAACAAACAAATCACGAAGGTTCTAATATTCGCATCCCAAAACGGATGCACGAAATTAAATTGTTTAGTATGCCACGCCATAATAGCTAATTTTTCATTATCACAGCTAGCAGAAGCAATTTTTTCATTATAACTAGTGCTAAGTGCCTCAATTTGTATCCCAATAATGCAAGGCGCGGGAGGTTGATAGGTAATTCTTTCACCTTGCTGTATTTTTTTATACCAATACAAAGCCAATTCATGGGTTGTAGTGAAACCTCGCTCCTTTTTATACTCCTCTACATTCATAGCATTCACTGCTGTTTGGTAATTAACCCCTTCAATAATTGAAGTAGTCCCAATAGAGGAACCTCTCCAAGCCATATTGCGCTGAAATTGTTTTTCAGGGCTTAAATTGTGACACTCATTATTTATTGGCGGCGAATATATCTTTTCATCAAACCCATACTCTTTTTCTAGGGTAAACGAATCAAAATACTCCTCCAGGCCTTCAACTGTGGTGTTCTCTTCTGTTAAACCGAAACTTCCTGTGCCATCACGAAAGACCCCAGGCTCATCATTTAAAATGAGGCCAGGAATATTAAACTGTAGATTAGTCTTACACGCTTTATGAAGAGAAAGTATAAGAGCCGGCGTGATATCTTTATCTAAATCCGTAAAAGCAATTTCAAGTCCATTTAACGTACTCTGCACATCACTGGCATATTCTCGCTGATCATATTTCTTCCAGCCATTTTCAATTTTATGAAGCCTACCATCTACAATCAATCGCCAGAGTTCTTCACGCGGATATAATTTTAAATATTGAATACCTTTAAAAATATTTTGATACTTCAAATGCATTGATGATTACCTCAACATAGATATTCTTGCTTCATTGTGTCTAAGCTTGCTCACATTTGCCTTTTTAACAATGTAAAGATGAGTTGCTTTTTTCCACACCCATTGTGGGATATCAAGCGACATAAACGATTAGGAATCTTACTCAAGCCGGGGTAACGTTTCAATCTATAGCTTCTCCAGGTTACGTAAAATCCTATTAGCAGTATCTACTTTCTGTCACCTAACATGCTGAATTTTTATCTATACTATGGATAATGTGAGTAACGCGAGGGATTTTTATGAAAAAATTATATTTGGCGATTGGATTGTTAGCTATTACAACGAGCGCCTACCCAGAAAATCAAGGTGCCACTCAGGATCAGGATAGATTGCAAATGGCTAAAGTAGGGTGCCAAAAGCCCCTCGGTTTTTTCCCAACACCTTCTAAGATTATGTGTATGCTTACGGCTTTAGGAATTTCTGAACAAACTACCAAACCCAAAGCGTTTGCTTTGATGTTTAATGTTTGCCAGGGTCGAACACTACAACCACTTCCCAGTAATTATGTCCCTAAAAAATATCCGACTTTAAATGCTTGCTTGAGCGATCCTAGTGCAATTGGTTTGATCAATAAAGAATTACAATCACAAGGCTTTCCTGCTGTGAAAGTAGTCAATCCAGGGGTTCTTTCAAGCCCAACGTAAGTCATTAGCAGCCAAAACCCAAAAGGAGTTAGCTAAAAACTAAAACCAATGGTTGCAAAAGCGGTCTTCAGCACATAATCTTATTATTGTGATGCTCTCTGCTGTTTCTAAGTAGAGAGCGGGCTCACAACGAGATAATCCCTAGGGGAGCTTTTGCATGGGTTTGTCTGATAACTAACTAGGAAAACGAATGGAATCGGTTACGGCCTTTCTTAAGCAGGCAGACATTTTTTCAGATTTTTCAGAGGAAAAACTCGCGGAACTCGAAAAAATCTCAGTTTGCAAACAGATAGAGAGAGATAATTTATTAATCAAGGAGAACAGCAAGGCAGACTCTATCTATCTAATAATGAAGGGGCGTTTTTTAGTTTATAGTGACACAGGTGAGGAAGGAAATCTTATACCGGCTAATTTTGTAATACTTCATCCAGGGGATACCGTTGGCGAGATTGCCTTCTTAGATGAACAGCCCCGCTCTGCGAATGTCAAAGCCCTCGACAATAACTGCGCCGTGATAGAAATATCCAACAAAAAGCTTGAGCAAATTGCTTCCCCAAAATTTTACCATACCTTAGCACGCAGACTGAGCTCCTATATTAGGAGTAATAATCAGATTGTCATAGAGACATTGCGTAAAGAATTAGAGAATAATAAGAAGTTAGTCGCCATGGGCAGGCTAATTACCTATGTTCTTTTGTTAATTTCATTTTACAATTTGTCACTTAAAATTTCCGAAGCATTACAACGCAATCCTTATACCAGCATGTTTGCCAGCACCACTATTATTGCCATTTTTACTATCACCTTAAGTTTTATGATTAGAAGTCTGCCCTACCCTATAAAAAATTATGGGTTATCGTTAGATAAAGCGGGCAAAATTATCACTGAAACTCTGCTCTATACTTCAATTCTTTTGATATCGATTACTGGGTTAAAATTATTTATCACGCACATTATTTTGAAAAAAAATATTCCATTGATAGATTTAGAATCGGCAGTGCCGTACACCAAGGCAGGGTCACCTTCTTTTTATTTGTGGTTGATCTTGGCGATGTTAGTGTATGCCATCTTCGTCATCTTTCAAGAATTCATAGCGCGAGGAATATTGCAAGGATCGCTACAAATTTTTCTGCAAGATAAACACAGAAAATTAATGGCGAATCTCATTGCCAGTGGCGTTTTTTCAGCTATGCATATTCACCTCTCCAATAAATTAGCCCTCCTGGTGTTCTTTCCTAGCCTATTTTGGGGATGGCTATACATCAAACAAGGCAGCCTTTTAGGACCTATTATTTCACATATTCTCGTTGGCTGGTGGGCTTTATTCTTTTTTGGATTGGAAAGCGTGTTAGCTTAAGAGCAGCTAGTATTTTTCTAGACGCACCCAAAGTGATTCGTTGGCTAGGACGTCTGCTTCTAGGGGCGAGTAGTTACGTTTTATTCTTAGTTTCTGGCATTAAGCATCCAAAAAATAATAACCCTATAGCAGCTATTCCTGCTAATAAGATAAAGGCCACATCAATACTCATTAGTTTTGCAACATAGCCCGCAACAAGATTACTTAACGCAGCACCTATGCTGATACAAAATATCATTAATCCCTGCATAAAGTTAAATCGTCCAGAATTTTTTGCTAAATCCGAAATAATGACAATTGATACAATACTAAATATACCTGCTGCCACTCCATCGAGTAGTTGGTTTGCTATCAGAAGATAAGGTTTAGTCGTTAGCGTATAAAGAATTGCACGCACTACTAATATAAAATAGACACTCATAAATAAGGGCTTGCGACCTATTTTATTAATAATAAAAGAAAGCATAAAGGCAACAACTATCATCACTAGCTGCGCAATAATTATACTACTCGACATATAAAAAGAAGTGTGCTTTGAAGAATGGGCAGCAATTTTTTGCACCAGCAAGGGTAATTGAGCAGAATTTGAAAAAGTAAATAGAATGAGCGAAATCCCGAATATTATAATCGGAAAACTTGTCATCAGCTGCGCAATGGGCAGAGGTTTATAATTTTTATCAGAAATATCTTGGGGTAACTCGCGGGCAATCGCATTATTTATTTCACTTTTTTTAATCAACATTAATGGAATTAAGCTTATCAGACTAAAAAAGACATCCACATAGAGAACCCATGACACGCCTAACCAAAAAACCATCAAACCGGTAATAAATGCATTAAACACATTTCCCGCATGATTAAAAGTTGCATTAATAGCGAGGCGTTCAGGAAAAAGCTGCTGTCCAACGAGACCGAGTGTGATTGCTGTAATTGCAGGAGGTATGATACTCGTGGCAATGCCAATGAAGGATTGAGCTATTAGGATAGGCAGCAAGGTACTACTATTTACAATGAGCAAACAACCCATCGCGATGATAATGGTAGCAATACCGATGAGCCATTGTTTATATTTCGCGGAATCGATCAGTAAACCGCCCGGAATTTGACTTACCAGGGATGAAATATTATACATCCCTAACACTAAACCTATTTTTTCTGCATCCCAATTCAAAGCAGAGGTGATATAAACCGTGATGAAAGGCCCTACTCCCCCTTGCACATCCGAAATTAAAAATACTAAAAAACTTAAGGCATATAAGCTTGCGCGAGAGGGTTTAACTAAAGGTATCATCCAGAGTCCTTCTATCTTTGATAGCTATTTTACATCAATCCTTCATGCGTAACAAAATTACCTACATGAACCGCCGCTCCACCTAACCCTGTGTCATTCTACGAGTTGCGGAACGACGCTTTGGGTTATATTATGAGGTAAAGTTAAATTTTACTCCGTGGATTCGTCTAAATTGATAAGGATTTATTATTACAATTTAGAGAATGGATTTAATTGATGCTAATACTTTGAGTATATAAAGGAATCCAAAATGAAAGCAGCTATTAGGGGCACAGAAATTTATTTTGATGTGGCCGGTATGGAATTCCCTCCCGCGCAGAAGCCGCGCCCAATTATGTTCATGTTACATGGCGGCCCAGGAAGCGACCATACGCGTTACAAATACCATTCACTCGAATTACAAGAGGTAGCGCAGCTTATATTCATTGATCACCGAGGAAGTGGTAGAAGCAAGCAAACTGATCCAGCTGAATACACGTTAGAAAATAATATTGAAGATATAGAAGCGCTCCGAAAATATTTGGGCATAGAACAAATCATTCTATTAGGTACTTCTTATGGTGGCATGGTTGCACAAGGCTATACAATTCGTTATCCGAAAAATGTGCTCAAATTAATTTTAATCGCTACCGCACCCAGCCACGAATTTATCAGCGAAGCAAAGGAATATTTACTGAGCAATGGCACCCGGGAACAAATTGCAATAAGTGAATATCTTTGGAATGGCACCTTTAGAAATGAAGAGCATGTCGCCGAATTTTTTAAAGTTATGGAAAACCTTTACACAAAAAATCCGGGCGCCCTCGAAATACCCAAAAATGACATCAGCTATTCATATACGTCATTAAATTTGGGGTTTAGTCGCTTTCTCAGAGAGTTCGATTTTAGAGAACAACTCTATAAAGTGGCCTGCCCCACGCTCGTATTATCAGGAGAAGAGGATTGGGTTTGTAGACCGACACAATCGCGCGTTATCGCCGAAAAAATAAAATCTGCCACCCTAAAGATTTTCGAAAATTGTGGTCATTCGCTGGCAATAGATGCACATGATGAATATATTGCTATCACTAAAAAATTTATAGGCAATCCCTAAACCACCTGATTTCACTTTCCATTATCAAACTATACACAATCGCGCGTTATTGCAAAAAAATAAAATCTTCGACCTTTAAGCTATTGCATATTGTAGCCTTGATGTAACGAAGTGAAATCAAGGAAACCCAACGATTTAAAAGAGGACAATAGAATCAATCATTATTGAGTTAAGGAACTTGATGGAACGTCATATCCCATTGTCTCATCCATATCAACGTCAATTATATCTGCAGACTGGGGAAAATTATTATTATTATTTATATCTATAGGAATAATTGAGTTTGATAATGGCGCAGGAGTTTGCATAGGCTTTTGAATAGTATTAAAAAAAATTTCTAAAATCTCTATAGATCGGCGCAACACAAAAGTTGGAGCTAAATTCTTCTCAATTGCATTAAGATCAAATTCAGCACCCTTTTCTAGGAGAAGAATTGCAAAGGATTTATAAGGATCTAGTAAATCAGCGCTAATTTTACCTTGAAGCACCACCTCTGCATCTGCCTGATGCGCTATATATTTGAATAAAAACTGAAGGAAGAAATAAGCTGCATTTGGCTTGTTCTTCACTCGCAAATTAGGATTAGCGCCGTTAGTCAGGAAAACCTCAGCAAGATATTTAAGATTAGTTAGATGTGTAATATTTTCCAACTTTACACATAACATACTTGCTATAACGTAGGCCAAGGCATTACAACCCATACCTCCACTGATAGCAGTAATTAAAGCAGGGTCATCGATGATTGTCTCTTGTGTCGCATATTTAAATAATTCAGTATCGCACTCTTCAGAGAGTTCCAATAAAGCTTCAAATTGAGATGTGAAAATCACTTCTATAACGGTATCGGACTTCATTGAATCTCCCTTCAAAAATATATCATCAAGGCCATGTGATGATCTGAATTATTGTGCTTAAAATGTATTACATTTTTATCGAATTACTGTTTCCTGTGGATAGTGATGGATCTCTATCAAGCAAAGTTCTAGTAGATCCGCTAAAGAAGCTCGCTTTCGCTTGAGTACTATTTACAGGTTCTTCGTAATCAAGCTGCCATATCGAAGTGTAATCATCTTTTGTTCCGCACTGGGAGTCAATAATCATTTGAGGGGTTGTCTTACTATTGGTATTTTGACATGAGGGCTGGGACCTTTGTACATTGCCCAAATTAGCTACAGTAGTCTTCTCTTCTATAATGGGAAGCACCTTCATGAGTTTGGTAACCATTTTAAAGCTGTCGGTTTGCAACCATTTTGTTGTGGCAATAAAACTCCTTGGCAAAATAGCTGTTAAAAGTCTTTTGAATGGATTGCGATGCTGGTTTAACGTGGTGAAATTTTCACTGATGATGGCTTCTACCTGACGTGCAGTATGACTCTTCGCCACCTCACCTAAAACACTCATTTTCTCGATATTTTTTTTCTCCCCATCTACATTCAAAAATTTCCTCAGGCCTGCGACTAACAGAGGTTTGAGTAACAATAGTTCAACTTTCACAGGCAAGAAATTTGCTACAAATTTTAAGACATTGAAAATGATATGATTTCGTTTTTGGTCAGACTCTAGTTCTTCAATATGGGTATTAATTTTGGTAATTAACTCAGTCTTTCTTTGTGAAGTATGTTGCCCTGCACCTTCATAACGAGTATTCAAATTTACCTGAGTTTCGAAATGATAAGGTCTATTTTCAAGACCGTATGAAATTGCATTCATAAAGCTATCAGCATGTTCATCCGCTTCGGAATAATTAGCCCATACCATGGTCCCTGCAAAAGATCGGGCGTACATGGCGCGACGATAAGCACCATTAGGATCCAAAAAATTTAACACGACATAACGATTATCAGGCAGTTTGCCCACTAATAAGCACATGTCTGCCTCTTTACAGAGAGGATGCTGGGAGTCATAGAACTGCCAATCTGTTGCATTAAGCTTATCAAGCTCAGAAGGTTGATGACGTAATTTCTTTAGTATTTCATTCCAAGAAAAAATACCGCCTTCTTGCCCAAATTCGCCCATGGGAGCACCTTGAACCGGTTGGTATAATCCTTGATAGGGACCAAGTTCATTAACAATCACACTGCGGCAGTAATTAGGAATACCTAATACTAATTTTTTAGGATCTATCCCTTGTTGTTGATAAAGTGCTAATGTTTTAGTGATACAGAAATACGCATTCTCCCCCTCTTGTTTGTAATGAGGGCTCTGCGGGCTCAGGTTAACAGCAGCATGAAAATCACTAAATTCTGAAAATGCACCAAAATAATCATAAGTCATGATCGAAATTTCATTCACTTGAAGGGCAATTTCTTGCCATTGAGCAGGTGAAAAGACGGTAATGTTATGCTTACCTGCAGGTGCCGCAATTGTTAACTTTGCATTAATCAAATGGCGTCGATTAAATTCTGCTCGTAGCTCAGTCATTAGACTAACAAAGTTAGCGGCATCTTTACTCGCTGGATATTCCCAATCAATATCAATTCCATTTGCGCCTAACACCTCGACGGCATCAACAGCATTCTTTACAAATTTTCTACGTGTCTCAGGATTGTTTGCCATATCACTGAAAACTGTATCCATGCGTTTACCGGCATTAGTCCAGCCACCAAATGCTATATTGAAATCCAGATAATGAGTGCGCCGTCTTGCTAGATCTATTTTTGGAAGGTCTAGGCTGTCACCCCAGGAATCTAATGCAAAAACATCTCCTTGTTCATTAAAGCCAATAAAAGCGTAATTCAGAGAATTAATATCACCGTAGGGTTCATCATCAGCCGTTTTTTTATTAGCATACTGCCCCCAATCTGCATGATAGTTTCTCGAAGTGAATTCAGGATGAGGATTCTGTTGTGAGATTCCATTGAGAGAAATTGGAAGTATGGCAAGAGGTTCATTGTTAATCTCAACACAAATATCGCGTGGCGGCATACCTACTTTGAGCGTACCTAAATCAGTATCTGGAGCATAGGTCAATAAACTCGTCTGTCCCGGGCTAATTTGTATCGACTCAGACAATGTCAGCTCATAATCATAAAATAAATTGTCCCTGTTAATCTTTTTGACTGATTGCCAATTTTGGGACAACAAACCACCGGGTTGTTGAATATTAACATTCGTAGTGAATTTAATTTTTTTTAAAGAAATATTCTCTGGGGAGTTATTAGTGACTACCAGTTGGTGTAGGTATCTCGGATCAGTTATTACAGAATACTCAAGCTTATTAATCACTCTAAAATCTCCACTACTTCAATATATTTAATAATCTAATTGCATAAAATTTTTTATAAGTAGGGATTTTAACACTGAAGTATTAAGCGAAAATTAAGTGAATATTGCATTAAATCGTGGAGCTTTGTACTGGACAAAAAATTGGCTCTACTTTCCATCGTCCCGGGACCCATCCCTCCACGTCGTCCCGCGATTTATTCGCGGGATCCA